>CACJGD010000013.1 GCA_902592935.1 uncultured Pelagibacteraceae bacterium
ATAACTGGTAATTATCTAGATTTTTCAATGATGAAAAACCTATTGATTATTTCTAAAAATGTAGTTTACACAAACCCTGATAATATTTTAAAAGCTGATGTAATAGAACTTGATACAATAACAAAAGATACTAAAATTTTTATGCATAATTATAGTGAAAAAGTGATAGTAAAGAGCAGAAACTAAATGGCATTAATAAAACAGTTCAGAATTAAATCACATAAAAAACCTCATTCAATAATTTCATTTGAAAATATTTCTCTATCTTATGGAAATAGATTAATTCTAGACAACATTAATTTTAGAATTAATGAAGGTGAAATTTACGGAATGTTAGGACCAAATGGTGTTGGAAAATCTACAATTTTTAATTTAATTACAGGATTAATTAAACCAGATAATGGTAAAATAAAAATAAACAACACTGATGTTCAAAATTATCCTATCTACTTGAGAACAAAAAAATTTAAAGTTGGATATGTTCCGCAGTATGGAGGATATTTTAATGATTTAACTTTATATCAAAACTTAAAAGCGATAGCTGAGATAGTAATAAATAATAAAAATGATGAAGAAAAAAAAATTAATGAATTAATCACAAAATTTGAGCTTGAAAATTTAAGAAGTATAAAAGGTAAATTTCTCTCAGGAGGTCAAAAAAAAAAATTAGTCATAGCTTTATCTTTATTAAGTGATCCAAAAGTACTTCTTTTAGATGAATGTTTTGCTGCGTTAGATGTTTTAACAATTAAAATGCTACAAGAGATAATTGTTAATTTACAAAAAGAGTCAAATATTACTATCTGTATTTGTGATCATCAAGCAAGAGATCTTTTGGCTTGCGTTGATACTGCAATGATATTAAGTAATTGTAAAATTATAGCTGAAGGCTCACCTTCAGAACTGGTTAACAATATTGAAGCTAAGACAGCATATTTTGGTGACTCTTTCAGTTTTAAATAATCACTGATGTCAAAAATAATTACTTTTAAAAAGCAAGTTGGAAGTTTTAAAAAAAAAATTACAGTCCCTGGTGATAAAAGTTTAAGTATTAGATGGGTATTATTTTCATCTTTAGCTAACGGGGAATCAAAAGCTAAAAATCTTCTTATATCAGAGGATGTTTTGGCTGCAATAAATGCAATTAAAAAATTAGGAATAAAATTTAAGAAAAAAAAAAATGAATTTGTAATTTATGGCAAAGGTTTAGATGGATATAAATATAAAAAAAATCTGAAAATTGATGCCAAAAATTCTGGTACTTTAGGAAGACTTATATTGGGTTTATTAATAAATACACCATATGCTATAAAAATAATTGGAGACAAAAGTCTTTCAAAAAGAGATTTTAAAAGAGTTTCTGATCCATTAAGTAAATTTGGTGCTAAATTTAAATTAAAAAATAATAAAAACTTACCTCTTACAATTTTAGGTACATCTAATTTAAAACCAATTAATTATAATGAAAAAAAGGGTTCAGCACAATGTAAAAGCTCTGTAATATTTGGCGGAATTAGAACGAATGGAACTACATATATAAAAGCAAAAAAATCTAGAAACCATACTGAGCTATTCTGTAAATACCTTGGATTACCTTTAAATGTAACCAATAAAAAAAATTATGATGAAATAAGAATTAATAAAGCAAAAAAAATAAAAAAAATTAATTATTCAATTCCTGGGGATATTAGTTCAAGTGCCTTTTTTATTGTCTTAACAACTTTAGTTAGCAATTCAGAGCTTATTATTAAAGATGTAAATATAAACACATCTAGAATAGGTGTGATTAAAATCTTAAAAAAAATGGGTGTCAAAATTAAATTCCTAAATCAGAAAATTTATAAAGGAGAAAAGAAAGCTGATGTTAAAATTATAAGTCCTAAATCAATTAAACCAATTAATTGCCCAACAAAATTAAATAGTGAAGCTATTGATGAGTTCTTGGTAATTTTTCTAGTCGCTGCTAAAGCAAAAGGTATTTCTTATTTTCAAAAACTTGAAGAATTGAATCAAAAAGAAAGTCCAAGACTTAAGTGGGGAGTAAAAATACTTAATTATATGGGAGTGAAAACAATTTCAACAAATGACTCAATTAAAATTTTTGGAAATCCCAATCTGAAACTAAATAAAAAAATAGTTATAAAAAATTATTTAAAAGATCATAGAGTATTTATGACAAGTGTAATTGCTGCATTGTCCTTTGGAGGAAAATGGGAGATACATGATAAAGATTCAATAAATACATCTTTTCCAAATTTTTTAAAAATAATTAATAAATTTAAAAAAAATGATTAAAAGAAAAAATATTTTAAAAATTGCAATCGACTCTCCAGCTGCTGCTGGGGCTGGGACCTTAGCAAAAGCTATATCTAATCATTATAATTTAATTTACTTAGATACTGGAAAAATATATAGATTAATAAGCTATTTAAAACTTAAGTTTCCAAAAAAATTCAATGAGACTTTTTTAAAAAAAAAAATCAAGTATTTAAAAATTAAAGATTTAGAAAAAAGAGATCTAATTACAGACGATATTAGTGCAGAAGCTGCAAAAATTGCTAAAAATAAATCTATTAGGAAAATTGTACATTCTTTTCAATTAAATCTAGCCTATAATCCCCCAAAAAAATATAATGGTTCTTGTCTTGATGGCAGGGATATAACCTACAAAATAATACCCGATGCTGATTTTAAGTTTTTCATCACAGCAAACTTAAAAACTAGAGCTTTAAGGAGATATAAAGAGCTTAAAGTTCTTAATAAAGCCATCAGTTATAAAGAAGTGCTTAAAAGTATTAAAAAACGTGATAAAAGTGACTATAATAGAAGAATTTCCCCATTAAAGAAAACTAAAGATTCTATATTGCTAAACACAACCAAGTTGTCTAAAAGACAATGTTTTTTAAAAATAAAAAAAATAATAGACAGAGAAAAAAATTTTTAATGGAAATTTACAAAGATTTATCAAATCCAGCATCACAAGAATTTGAAAAACTACTAAATACCCAACTTTCCAAAATTCAAATTGAAGAAGGTAAAATAATTGAGGGTAAAATTAATAAAATTACAGATAAATTCTGTTTTTTGTTCATTGAAGGTCTTAAGTCAGAACCAGTTTTAGATATTAATGAATTAAAAAGTATGGGTCTTGGTGAAAAAATTAGAGTTGGAGAGACAATTCCTGTTCTTCTTGAAAAGATTGAAGATAAAAATGGTGAGGTATTAGTTTCTGCTAGTAAAGCTCAAAAAATTAAAGGTTGGGATAAATTAGTTGAGGCTTATGAGAAAAACGAACCAATTATGGGTAAAATAACATCAAAATGTAAGGGAGGATGTATTGTTGAACACATAGAAACTGGATCACTAATGTTTTTACCTGGGTCGCAAATAAGTGATAAACCATTAAAAGATATTAGTCATTTAATGAATGAGCCTCAAAAATTCGCACTAATCAAGTTGGATAAAGTTAGAGGTAACGCTTGTGTTTCTAGAAGAGAAATTATTTCATCATTTAAAAAAGAAGATAAAGCAAAAATAGTAGAAAAATATAAGGTTGGGGATATTATTAAAAATGCTGAGGTGAAAGGTTACAGTAGCTTTGGTTGTTTCTTCAATGTTAATGGTGAATTAGATGTTTTGGTCCACTTGCAAGAAATTTCATACTCAAGAGTAAATCATCCTGATGAAGTTTTTAATATAGGTGAAAAACATGATCTAAAAGTTATTAGTGTAGATAAAGAAAAATTACAAGTTGGTTGCTCTGTTAAACAATTATCTCCTGACCCATTTGAACACATTGAAAATTATGAATTAAATAAAATTTATAAAGTGAAAGTAGTTAAAATAATGGATTTTGGAGCATTCTGTGAATTGGAACCAGGTTTAACAACACTTCTTCACTCAAGCGAGCTTAGTTGGACTAAGAAAAACGTTTCTGCAAAAAAAATGTTTAGGGTTGGAGATGAGATTGATTGTATTATTACAGAGATAGACAAAGAAAAAAGAAGAGTAGCTATCTCTCATAGACTTACACAAGAAAATCCTTTCGAGTCGTTTGCAAAAAATTTTCCAGTTGGAACAATTGTTGAAGGTGAAGTTGTGAATAAAAATGAGTATTCATTATTTGTGAAAATTCAAGAATTTGATATTGACGCTTTTTTACACTGTAATGACTTAACTTATTTAAATAATGCTGAAGAAGAATTAAACAAATATAAAAAAGGTGATAAGATTAAAGTTAAAGTGTTGGAGATAAAAGTATCTGAACAAAAAATTAGAGTAGGGTTAAGACAAACTCAAGCAGATCCTTTTGATTGGTTTAAAGATAAATCAAAAAACCAAATTATAACTGTTAAAGTTGTATCAACGGATAACAAAGGTTTAACTGTAAGACCAGAAGGATGTGAAATGGATTTTCAAATAAAAAAAGCTTCAATTGCAATCAATTCTGCTGATGCAAGACCAAGTAGATGGACTGGTGGAGAAAAACTTGACTGCGCGATAGCTGAAATTGATTTAAATAAAAGAAAAGTTTCACTTAGTATTAAACTTTTAGAGGAAATAGAAAAAAAAGAAGCTCTTGAAAAATATGGATCTGAAGGATCAGGTAAAAATCTCCCTTTTTCGTCATTGTCTGATGATTTAAAGAAAAAAAATGATGAAAAAGATTAACTTTGTAAAATAATCAAATTGGCAATTGTAAAATCAAAGCTTTTAAAACAACTTTCTGACAGCTACCCAAATTTTCTAAAAAAGGACTTAGAAAAATTTACCAATATTATTTTAAACGAGATCAAAAGGGCTTTAAAAAGAGGTGATAGAGTCGAGCTTAGAGGTTTTGGTGTATTTTCAACTAATATCCAAAAAGCAAGAATTTCGAGAAATCCCAAAACAGGAGAAAAGGTAAACACACCTGAAAAAAAAACTATTCACTTTAAAATGTCTAAAGACTTGTTTAAAAAATTAAATAATGAAGAATAAAATAATATTTGTTGCTTGTGACACTTCAGATTTAAAAAAAACAAAAACAATAATTAAAAATACAAAATCAAATAAAGTTAAAATTATTCCAAAATTCGGGTTACAATTTTTTTACTCTAAACAGGGTAGAAGATTTTTAGAAAATTACAAAAATGATTTTTGGTTAGATTTAAAAATAAATGATATTCCACAAACTGCATTGTCGGCTCTTGATAGTATAAAAGATTTAAAAAAGTGTAAATATATTACTGTACATGCGAATGGCGGATTAAAAATGCTAAAAGCTATCAAAAAAAAAAGTAAAAAAATTAATAAGAATTTAAAAATACTTGGAGTAACTATTTTAACAAGCCTAAACAATAAATCAGTTAAAGAAATAGGCTATACAAAAACGGTCAAACAGTTAGTTCTTAAACAAGCTAAACTTATAAAAAAATCTGGTTGTGATGGAATAGTTTGTTCAGCTCAAGAAGCTCTTAATGTTAGAAAGAAATATAATAAATTTTTAATAATTACTCCAGGAATTAGATTGCCAGGTGATAAGTTAAATGACCAATCACGAATAATGACTCCTAAAGATGCATTCCAAAATAAAGTTTCAGGTATAGTTATTGGCAGGTCACTCACGAAAGGTAATATAAAAAATAATACTAAAAAATTATTAGATCATTTGGATCAATGATCAAAGGATGTAAAATTTGTGGAATATCAGATCCTAATATTTTAAATTTTATAATTAATCACCCTAATCCCCCAAGATTTGTTGGTTTCATTTGCAATTATAGGAAAAGCTCAAGATATGTGAAATTAAACGATCTAAAAAAATTATTAAATATTAATAAAAAAAAAAGTAATTTTGTTGCAGTTTTAGTGAAACCAAGTGATAAAATTTTGGAACAACTAAAAAATTTACCTTTTGATTATTTTCAGTTGTATGACTGTACTCCTGAAGAAACAAAAATTATAAAAAAAAAATATAAAAAAAAAATAATTACAGCTTTAACAATAAAAGATAAATCTGATGTTGATAGATATAAATTATTTTCAGAGGTTGCAGATATTTATTTGTTTGACAGTAAAGGGTATGAAAAAAGTGAGACATTTGATCATGATCTAATTAAAAATATTAAAATTGATAAAGATATAATGCTAGCTGGAAATATAAAATTTAATGATAATCTAAGAATTTATGAAAAAATTGCTAATTATATAGATTTGTCTGGAGGACTAGAAACTTCTGGATTAAAAGATAAATCCAAAATAGAAATTTTTTTAAAAAAAATAAAAGAGATTAGAAATGAAACTTAAAAAAGGTATAGCTTTAATTGACCAACATGATCGATATGGATTTTGGGGTGGTAAATTTGGAGGTAGTTTTATTCCTGAAACTTTAAAAAAACCAGTAGAAGATTTAACAAAAGAGTTTTCAAAATTAAGGAATAATAAAAATTTTTTAAAAAAAAGAGATTATTATTTTAAGAACTACATAGGGTCACCTACATCATTTGTAAAATTAGAAAATTTATCTAATCATTTAGGTGGTGCTCAAATATGGGCCAAAGTAGTATCCGAAGCCAATGGTGGAGCTCACAAAATATATAATGCAACTGTACATGCTTTGATTTGTAAAGCGATGGGAAAAAAATACATAGTTGGTGACACAGGCGCAGGCTATGCTGGCAAAATGTTAAGTATGGCTGCAAAAAAATTTGGTTTAAAATGTAAAATTTTCATGGGTGCCAAGGACATCAAAAGACAAAAACCAAATTGTGATGCTATGAGAAAAAATGGAGCTGAAATAGTTCCAGTATATTCAGGGAGTCAAACATTGGTTGATGCAGTAAGTGAATGTATGAGATATTGGGTATCAAATTGTGACACTACACACATGTGCGTTGGAAGTACAGTTGGTCCAAATATATTTGTAAAAATATGTGGATGGAGTACTGCGCAAATTTCTAGAGAATTAAAAATTCAAATTAAAAAGAAGTTCAAAAAACTCCCAAATAAACTAAAATTAATTAACTGTGTGGGTGGTGGAAGTTCAGCATATGGTTTTTGGAGTGAATTTATAGATTTTAATAAATCACAAATAGAATTAGTTGGTGTAGAAGCTGGAGGTCCAAAAAAATCAAAACTACATGCTGCTCCTCTAAGTAGAAATGCTAAAATTGGAATTTTACACGGTGCAGCTTCTTATGTTTGTCAAGACAATGAAGGTCAAATAAATGACACTGAATCTATAAGTGCTGGATTGGATTATCCAGGCGTCAGTCCAATACATTGTTTTTTAAAAGATACAAAACGAGCAAGATACACTTATGCAACTGATGAAGAAGCACTTAAGGCACATGTAATGGTAACTAAATTTGAAAAGCTTAATCCTAGTTTAGAGCCCAGCCACGCATTTGCTGAAGCAATTAAAATTGCTCCAAATTTAAGCGAAGATACAATAATAATTGTTAACTCTTGTGGTGACGCTAAAAAAGATAGAGATATCTTAAGAGAAAGACTGGGAAAAAATTAATGAGTTCATTGATTAGCAAAGCGTTCTTAGATGCAAAAAGTGAAAATAGACCAGCGTTACTCACTTACACTGTTGCTGGAGATAATACTAAAAAAAAATCTTTAGAAATATTAAAATCAATTTCTAATTACGCAGATATTTGTGAATTAGGTTTTCCACATAACACTCCTATTGCTGATGGTGGACAAATACAAACTAGTGCCTATCGAGCAATTAAGAATGGTATTAAAATCAATGACGTATTTTCAATTGCAAAAAATTTCAAATATATCAAAAAAAATAAGCCAATTATATTAATGGGATATTACAATATGATTTATCAATTTAATGAAAATAGATTTTTAGAAAAATGTAAAAAATCATATGTTGATGGTTTAATAGTTGTTGACTTGCCATATCCTGAAAACAAAAGTTTTGCCTTAAAATGTAAAAAAAAAGGAATTAATTTTATCCAATTAGTTTCACCAACGACATCTAATATAAGATTAAAAAAAATCATAAAAGACTCGCATGATATGATTTATTATATAAGCATGTTATCCACTACAGGTGGAAAGCTCAAAGTGTCTCCAAAGAAAATATTACAAAAATACTATAAAATTAAAAAACATAATAAATCAAAAAATGTTGTTATTGGATTTGGAATAACAGAAAAAACTATTAAATCTCTTAAAAAAGCTGATGGTCTAGTAGTTGGGAGCGCTATTTGTAAAGAAATCTCTAAATCAATTGAAAAGGGACAAAATACTGTCACAAATGTTACTAATATAGTTAAAAGATTAAAAAATAAAATTCAATGAACTGGATAACAAAAATTATTAAAGCAGGTGAAAAAATTAAAACCGCTATACGTGAAAGAGCCTCAAAGGAAGATATTGCAAATAGTGATTGGACTTCATGTTGTAAGGGTCCAATTCTAAAAAAAGATTTAGAAGAAAATTTATGGGTATGTCCAGATTGTAAACGTCATCATAGAATAAAACCACATCAAAGATTTGATATTCTTTTTGGTAAAAATAATTATGAAATCTTGAAAACACCAATACCAAAAGATGATCCTTTAAATTGGACTGACTCGAAACCTTACAAAGAAAGATTGAAAAGTGCTCGAAAAAAAACAGGTTTAGAATGTGGAATGATGGTTGCATCTGGGTCTATAAATAATATTAAAATTACAGCTGCAGCCTCTGATTTTGATTTTTTAGGTGCATCGATGGCTGCCGCAGAAGGTGAAGCTTTTTTATATGGAATACAACATGCTATAGAAAATAAAACGCCTTTTTTATGTATTAGTGCTGGTGGAGGAATGAGAATGATGGAAAGTTTAATTTCATTATCTCAAATGACAAGAACTACACTTGCAATTAATGAATTAAAGAAAAATGGACTTCCATATATAGTTTGTATCACTGACCCAACTGCAGGTGGTATTACAGCATCCTACGCGATGTTAGGTGATATTCATATTGCAGAACCAGGAGCTTTAATTGCTTTTGCAGGTGCAAGAGTAATTCAAGGAACAGTTAAAGAAGAACTTCCTGAAGGTTTTCAAAAAAGTGAATATGTTGAAAAAACTGGTTTTGTTGATTTAATTGTTGAGCGTAAAGATCTTGCCTCTAAAATTGGAACTTTATTATCAATATTGTTAAAGAAAAATTCTGATATAAGTGCTGAACAAAATGAAACTTCAGAAGATAGTCAGTCGCTTACAAAAGCTGCATCCTAAAGAAATAGATTTAAGTCTAGATCGTATTCAAAGTCTCTGCAAAAAATTAGGAAATCCTCAGGATAAGATCAAAGCAATTTCAATTGTTGGCACTAATGGAAAATATTCAACTATCCAAGCAATGTTTTCTATTTTAAAAGAAGCAAATTTAAAATGTAATATTTATACAAGTCCTCATATCAAAAATATTAATGAAAGATTTATTTTTAATAATGAAGAATTGAATGATGAGGATTTAGCAAGTTTACTTGAGGAAATTGAAAATGCTAACAATAAAGAACCGATTACTTTTTTTGAAATACTAACTGCAGCTTATTTTTTAAAAGCATCTCAATACCCAGATAATATCAATTTAATTGAAAGCGGATTGTTCTTTAGATTTGACGCTACTAATATCTTAAAAAATAACCTTGCTAGCGTTGTAACTTCTATTGGCCTTGATCATTTAGATTGGTTACCAGAAAGTGAACAAACCGTTGAAAAAATTATTTTTGAAAAAACATCAAGTCTTTTAAAATCAAATATTATTGTTGCAAAGCAAACAACCAAAGAAATTACAGATAATATAAAGAAAACAATATCAAATAATGGTTCGAATAAATTTTTTCACAACGAAAATTATAGTTTTATAACGCAAGAAAATGACTTCTTTTATTATGAAGATAAACTTGGGGGAATAAAGTTACCTATGCCAAATGTTAAGGGTAAATTCCAATTAGAAAATATCTCAACGGCTATTGCAACTCTTAGAAGTTTAAAAGATTTAAATATTAAAGATGATTATATCAAAAGAGGTGTTTTAAAAATAAATAGTATTGCAAGATTGCAAGAAATTAAGTCTGGTAAACTTAAAGAGCTTGTAAAAGATCATCAACTTTTTGTTGATGGATCTCATAATCCTTTGGGTGCAAAAGTACTGAACGAATACTTAGAAAGTTTAGATTGTAATAAACATGTCATTCTTGGAATGATGGCAAATAAAGATCATAAAAAATATATGAGTTTCTTTAAGGATATTGCTACTTTGACAACAATAGATATACCAAATCAACCTAATTCAATTAATGGAAAAGAACTAAAAGATAAGCTAGATGGCTTTGTTAATATTAATTATAAAAAAAGTATAGAAGAAGCTATCAAGTCAATTCCAGTCAAGGAAAACGATATAATACTAATTACTGGATCGTTATATCTTGCAGGGGAAGTTTTAAATTTAAATTAGATATTTTTATCTAAAAATTCTTTCATGTGACTTTCAGGAACTCCACCAATTTTTCTATCTACTTCAACACCTTTTTTATAGATAATAACTGTTGGTACACCTCTAATCCCTGCAGCACTTCCAGTATTTATTCCACCATCTTCAACATCAGCATAATAAAAACCAGCTTTATCTTTGTACTCATCAGATAATTTATCCATTACTGGTTTTAATGCCTTGCATGGGCCACACCACTCAGCTGAAAACTGAATAACTGAAATATCTTCATTCTTAATTTTTGTATCAAAGTCCTCGTCTTTAAAATTTGTAAGCATATATCCTTTTTATAAATTCGAGTTTTAAAGTCAACTAGGCAATTTCATATTTTTTTTCTATAGACATAATAAATTCATTTATTTCTTCTAATTTTTTTAATTCCTCTTCGTCATCTCGATTAGATGCCTGATCTCTTAAGGTATCAATTTCTTGATAAGCCATTCCTATGGTTTGCCATTTTTCTTTATTTTTGCTTAAAATTCGTCTAGCAATTTCACTTTTTATATTTTTGTATAAATCTGGTGGCAAAATATGTGGTGCTTCTTGATAAATTATTTTTTGGCCAAACCAACTACATCTTTTATCTTGAAACTTATCTAACATTCTTAATTTATCTTCCCACGAAGAACTATGCCAAGTTTTAAACAAAGCTGTATCTTTATTTGGAATAAATTTTTCATATAAAGTTTCTTCTGGTAATAAGTCTTCTTGTGTTTGAGTTTGGGCTTTTTCCTCTGCAGCTTCTCTATTAATAATTTGGATATTTTTACAAAAATTTTCACTATTTCTTACTAGTTTTGCTCTTTTTTTAATTGTCTCTAAATCTAATTCTGCATATGCCTTTTCCTTTAATGCAAATTTTTTATCTAACACAACAGGAGCCTTATTTGTTTTAATTACTCTAAGAGCTTTTGGACTAAACTTTTTTAAGTAAACTTTAAGATCATTTATTGACAAGTTAAGCAATGGCTCAGGGTCTCTTCTTAAATCAAAAA
This sequence comes from uncultured Pelagibacteraceae bacterium, assembly GCA_902592935.1. Classification (GTDB taxonomy): domain Bacteria; phylum Pseudomonadota; class Alphaproteobacteria; order Pelagibacterales; family Pelagibacteraceae; genus Pelagibacter. Next base: position 11,487 of record CACJGD010000013.1, read on the forward strand.
CATATCCCCAAGATGCATATGATGGATGAAAACAATGATCTGGATGTAATGTAGAGACAAGATACATCATATTTTTTCCTTTAACATTTTCGAAAATTGAATAAATTCCCTCACTTTTTAAGATAGTTTCAACACTATTTTTTGTAGATGTACTTAAAAAATTTTCCCAATTGTCTTTATGTTTATCTTTTATAATTCTTAGAATTTTTAAGCTTGTGAATGCATCATGATAAGCAGTGTGTTGTTGAGATGTATCAAATCCTTGTTGTCTAGCTAAACCTTCTAAAGCTAGACTTTCATTTCCAGCTTCTGTTAATTCAGTCTTTAATGTTTCAGGATTCAATGTTTGTGCTACTCTTGCAACATGTAAACCGTCATGTTCTTTATTGGGTGATGAATGTGTAATGTAAGGATATCTGTTCCCTTTAAAAAAATTAAAATGAAACATTCGTCTATCAAAATTTAAGTTACTCCAACCCATAAACAATGCTGGACCAGCTTTGGAGAAAAAATTCTCTACTGCGCCTAAAAAATCGTAATGCGAGTAATTGCCTTTAGTAAGTAAATCAATACTTGTTGAATTAACTAATAAGGCCTTTGCACTTGGAACCTCACCCTCGGGCATTCTGCCACGAATATTAAGCTTACCAATTTCTTTTAAGTTTTTATCAACAACTACAGCACCTACTTCAATTATTGAGCCCCAAATTGTACTATTTGTTGTTTCGGTATCGTAAATTACTATTTTATCCATAAAATCCTAAGTTAAGTCCGATAGCTCATTAAATTTTTTTAATCTTCCTAAAAACAAATTTTGATAAACAACTAAATCATGACCTTGAATTTTAAACTCTTGAAATAATTTATCTACTGTGCAAACCAAAATTACACAAGAAGTGATATTGGAGTTATACACAATGTTATGTGCTAATGAATATGCACTTGTTTGAAGAAGCCATGAGTCTATATATTTAGCCTTTTTAGGTTTATTACTTTGTTTAAAATCAATTATTGTTTCTTTTCCTTCATAAACTCCAACACAATCAGCAGTACCTGCATACTTCTCTGGGTAATAAAGAGTGCATTCAACACCCCAAATTTCATCCAATCTATTTTTCAAACCTTTTTCTATAATTTCTTTAGCCATTAATTTGTATTGTTCGTTATCTTCAAAAAAACTTAAATTTTCTCTACCAAGTAAATAAGATTCTAAATAGTTGTGCATTTGAGATCCCCTGCTACTTGCAGCTTTTGTAATTGCCTCAGCTTCTTTTTGCCCAGTTCTCTCCCTCCAGTTTGCTAATGCTGCTTTATCTTCTTCAGATCTAGTTGCATCTAAAATTGAGGTAACACTTGGCAATTTTGCTTCCCCTAATAAGTATCTTCTAATGCCATCAACTGTTGCTCTAGAAGATTTTGGATAATCATATTTTTGATTCCACTGCATGAGATTTCTTATAGACGTTATTGCGGAAAAAAAGAAATTAATTTTTAAGCTGCCTATTCCGTTCAACAAATTTTTCCACGTTTTCAGTTTGTACAGCTTTCTCAACCTGTTCGGGATCTTTAATGTTTTCTAGAGTTCTTGTAATTGATCTCGCATCGGTTCCAAATTTATCAACAACTCCCATAGCATCTTCTAATTTTTTTCTAAGAACTATAATATTGTCAAAGTGTTTGGAAAATCTTGTACTGATTGTTTTTAAATGATTATAAATTTCTGTTGCACCTTTTTGCACTTTAAGTGATTGAAAACCCATATGTAAAGACTGTAAGTAAGCAGAAAGAGTATTAGGCCCACATATTACAACTTTGTATTTTTTCATTAACTCTTGAGTTAATAATTCTTTTGTACTTGGATCTTGGTATTCAGTTAACTCTTTGTATAAACTTTCTGTAGGAGCATACACAATTGCAAAATCAGTAGTTTTTGGTGGAACAATATATTTTTCATTAACACTTTTAGCTTTTGCTTTAAACGCTGTAGCTAATTTTGCTCTAGCATCTGCAACAGCCCTTTTATCTTCCGCGTCATGACCATCGGTAATTGCTTTAAATTTTTCTACTGGAAAATGACTATCTACAGGAACGAGAACATCTCCCTGAAGCTTGATAGCAAATTCAACGTTTTCACTTGTATCCTCTTTCATTTTAACATTGGTCATAAATTGCGAGGCTGGCAATAAATCTTTAATAAGGGCGTCTAAGCTAAATTCTGCAAGAGTTCCATATTTCTTAACTCCAGCTAAAATTTTTGTTATGCCCTCTTGGCTTTGATTTAATAATTGTACTTGTTGATTAAAATTACCAACCTTTTCCTCTACCTTAGTTAAAGTTTCAGTCATATCTTTAGTAACCCCAGTTGATAAATTATTAAATGAAGTCGACATTGCACCAAGTGAGCTATTGATTGTAGTGTTTAAGGTATCTTTTAAACTTGATATTTCTGATTTTAAATTAGCTATTTCCTCAGCTTCTTTGTTTTGATTTTCATCTTTTGGCTTAGTTTTTAAATTTAGATAAAGAATAGCTAAAACGCCGCCTAATAACAAAACTAGTAAAATTAACAATATATTATCCATGATTCTAATTTTTTATTTTATCGTAAATATTTGATTAATGTATTTAAATATTTAAAAATACTTTATGGAACTAATTTTAGTATTAAAAATATTCTTTATTATTTGTGTTATTGTTGCACTTTATGCAATTATTAGAAATCTAGATATTATCAAAATTATACTAATTTATTGGAAAGACTTAATTTTTAGAAAGTAATTTTACTATTTTTTTAAGACCCATTTTATTATTGGATGACTTAGAAATCATCATGCAGGCCTCTGATCTTAATATTTCTCCATCCTTTAAAATGCGTAGATTGTTTGCTTTTAACGTTTCTCCGGTAGAAGTGATATCTGTAATTATTTCCGATGAGCCTGTAAAAGGATAAGCTTCAGTTGCACCCAAACTATCAATTAATTTAAATTGGGTAACGCCCTTTGAAAACAAAAATTCCCTTGTTAAGTTTGGATATTTTGTTGCTACTCTTAATCTTTTCTTTTTCTTATCTTTAAATTCAAATGCAATTTCTTCTAAATCTGCAACTGTTTGTACATCTATCCATGGATCAGGAATTGCGACTACTAATGTAGCCTTACCAAAATCATATCTTTTTAAAACATTAATTTTCTTTTGAGTGTTAATTTCACTTTCCTTTAATAAATCAAAGCCAGAAAAACCTATGTTCAAAGATCCGTCTCCAAGTCTTTCGATGATCTCTCTTGCATGAAGATATAAAATCTTAATATTTTTAAATTGTTTTATAGATCCTAAAAGATCTCTTTTTCCTCTTTCAGAAATGAGATTTAATTTATTTTTTTTAAAAATATTTAAAACATCTTTTCTAAGTCTACCTTTGCTTGGAACTCCAATATTTAAAATATTTTTTGTCATTAGTAATTTAAATTTAAAGCAGCGCCTACTGCTGGAGTTTGTTTTTTTGATCCTAAGTCTGAAATTAGACCATCATAACGACCACCATTAACAATATTTTTTAATGAGTTTTTAGATTTAATATCAATTTTAAAAACCATCCCAGTGTAATATTCTAATTGTCTTCCAAAGGATGCTGAAAATACTATATTTAATTTTGAAACCTTATTATTAGAGATTGGAAAATATTTTTGATCTACAGCTAGATTTATTTTGTTTTTTTTAAAAAATTTATTTAACTCAATTGCTGCTTTATTTATGGGACATTTAATTTTTAAGAAATCTTTAATTATTTTTGAAACATTCTTTCCTTTACTAGCTCTTCTAGGATCCTTTATTTTCTGGTCAAACCTTTTTAATATTTCATTAATTGTTCTTCCTGCAACAATATTTGATAAATCCTCTTTAAGCATTTTCACGTAACGCTTTTTATCTATTTCTACAATTGTTGGATCAACATCTGAATTAGTTTCTAATCTTTTTAATAAATCATTAAAATATTCTTCTCTCCAGAAGTGTCTGGCTAATCTTAACTTCCATCTCTTTGGAATATCCAATTTTGAAATTAACAAATTAAATATTTCAACATTTCCAATAGTTAGTGTTCCTGAAGAATATTTGATATTTTGAAGTGATTTAAGAGATGTATTGATAATTTCTTTATCGTCATTTTTCTCATCCTTAGATCCTAAAATTTCAAATCCAATTTGATTTCTAATGATTGAGTCTTTTTTATTTTGTGATTTTCGATAAGCTTGTCCACTGTAGAAAATTTTTTCCTTACCTTTTAAATTATTTTCCAAATATCTTAAACAAGATGCAATTGTTAAATCTGGTCTTAGACACAACTCACTTCCATTTTGATCCGTAAAAGAAAAGATAAATTTTCTAAAGTTTTCTCCTGATCTTTGAACAATATGATTAGCCTCAATTACTGAGGGTAAATCAATATATTTAAAACCCTTAGATTTTACTGATCTCAGGATATTTTCAGATAAGTTTTTTGACTTCATCGATTAAATTTTCTTTTGGAAATGTTTTATTATTTTCACCCTTAACACCTTTAAGGCTTTTTATAGTGACTGTATTTTCATTAAATTCATTTTCACCACATATTATTGCAACATCTAATTCTCGTTTATTTGCTAAGGTTAATTGCTTACCTAAATTTTTCTTTGTATCTAAAAAAATTTCAGCATTGATATTATTATTTCTTAATAGATCTAAAATTTCATAATAACTTTTAAGATATTTTTCATCCATTACACAAACTAAAACTGGTTTTTGACTATCTACTTTTACTTGATCCAATTGCATTAAAGCATATAACAATCGATCAACTCCAAAACTAATTCCGGTGCCTGGAATATCCACACCTTTAAATCTCGAAATTAATTTTGCATAGGCTCCTCCAGAACAAATACTGCCTATATCGACCTCTTTGCCTTTGTTATTTGTGACTTTAAAATTTAGATTTGTTTCAACAATGAAATCTGAATAATAAGCCAATCCCCTAACAATTGTAAAATTTGTTTTGACCTGATTTAAATTTAAACTGTAACCCAATATTTCAAATACTTGTTCTAATTCCTTTATACCTTCTTGAGACAATGGATTTTTTAATTTTTCTTTTAATTCTTTTAAATCTTTAATTTTTAAAAAATTTAGTATTTCAGATGCTTGTTCATCGTTTAAATCTGCACCCTTAGTGATTGCACCACTTATATCTTTTCTCTCTTTTTTGAGCAGATCTTCAACACCTTTTAAACCAAAACCTGGTTTGTCTAATTTATCAATTGCTCTAATTACTTTAATTTGCTTTTCTTCTGATATTTTCAAATCATCAATTAATCCTTGAACTATTTTTCTGTTACTAACGTTGATTGTAAATTGATCTTTTTTTAGACCACAATCTAACAAGGTACTTGTTATTAAATTGCAAAGCTCCGCATTTGCTTGCGCAGGATTAACATTTCCAACGATATCAAAATCTGCTTGCATAAATTCTCTGTATCTTCCATTACCAGCCTTTTCATTTCTAAAGACATTTTGAATGGCATACCTTTTAAAAATTGATGGAAGCTCTTGATTATTTTGAGCAACAAATCTAGCTAGTGGGCTTGAAAGATCATACCTAAGAGTAATGCTCTTTTCTCCATCCTCAAATGAGAATACATCAGACATAGGATTAGCTTCATCTTCTGCCAAAAAAGATCCTATATTTTCACTTATCTCAAACGAAGGGGTTTCCAGAGCCTCTGCTCCAAATTTAATAAAATTATTCTCAATAGCTTTTAAAAGCTTTTTTTTGAGAAGAAGTTTTTTATCCCAACGATCTTCAAATCCTGAAGGTAATCCAGGAATTAATTTTTTTTCTTTATTCATTTTTTGGTACCCGGGCTGAGAGTCGAACTCAAACTTAAAGTTCCACAAACTTCCGTGCTAACCATTACACCACCCGGGCTTATCCTCTTTGTTTTTATCTTATTTTATGTGGATTTAAAATTATAATATAAATAAATAGCCTACTGGCTATGGAAACAGTTTCTGTGAGTACTTCTAAAAGTCTTTCTGTATGTAATATTTATAATCATGAGCAGTCTTTTAGACAAAAAAAATTAATATTCAAGGTCTAAATAGAAAAAGGACGTTTATCTATTTGATAGATAAAACGCCCTTTTAAATAATTTCTAAATTAGTCTATTTTTTTTAAATTAACTGCAGAAGGACCTTTGGGACCATCTTCTAATGTGAATTCAAGTTTATCACCTTCATTGAGATATCTCATACCAGCAGCTTTTACCGCTGAAGCGTGAACAAAGGCATCTTTTTCTTTATCATCTCTTTCAATAAAGCCATATCCCTTTTTACCATTATACCATTTAATTTTTCCTTGTAGTGTACTCATCTTATTTCTTAGTCCTTTTGTTATTTATTATCTCTTAAAAGTAATTTCTTTTAAGATTATTTCAAGATGAAACTTTATGGTGGTGGCTGAGGAAGGATTCGCACCTCCGACACAAGCCTTTTCAGGGCTCTGCTCTACTCCTGAGCTACTCAGCCTTATTTATCCCCTAAAGATAATTCTTCCTTTAGTAAGATCGTAAGGTGTCATTTCAACTGTCACATTATCACCTTGGAGAACTCGAATTCTGTTTTTTCTCAACTTACCGGCTGTATGGGCAGTAACGGTATGTCCATTTTCTAATTTTACTCTAAACATAGCGTTAGGAAGTAGGTCAATCACTGTACCTTTAAATTCCAGTAAGTCTTGTTTTGACAAATTTATTTTCTCCTTATTCGTTTTACTACAGATTGTGCGTGTCCAACTAACCCTTCGTAATTTGCAAGTGTTATAACTGATGGTCCAAGACTTTCAATACCCTTTTTTGATAAGTTTATGTATGAAATCCTTTTATAAAATTCATTTACACTTATACCGCTTGAGTATTTTGCAGAACCATTAGTTGGCAACACATGGTTTGATCCAACATTATAATCAGTCATCGCCATCACTGCATATTTTCCTAAACATATTGATCCTGAATTTTTTATTTTTGGAATTAACGATTTATAATTTTTAATATTTAATTCTAAATGTTCTGGTGCAATTTTATTTACAACACTTGTTATTTTATCGTCTGAAGAAATATACATAAGAATTCCATTATTAATTAAACTTCTTCTTGCAACAGAAGCTCTTGGAATTTCTTTTAATTGTTTAGTAATTTCAATTTTTACTTTATCTAGCAAATTTTTATCTTTTGAAATCAAAATACATTGTGCAAGAATATCATGTTCTGCTTGTCCAATTAAATCACTTGCAACCCACTCAGGATTTGAGAATTTGTCACAAACGACCGTAACTTCTGAAGGACCTGCAGTCATACCTTCAATTCCAACAACACCAAAAACTTCTTTTTTTGCTGCTGCAACATATGCGTTTCCTGGACCAACTATTTTATGAACTTTTTTAATTTTTTTAGTCCCATAGGATACTGCTGCAATAGCAGAAGGGCCCCCGATAGAATAAATTTCTTTTATTTTGCATTTTTTTGCAGCGTATAATACGGCTGGATTTTGTTTTCCTTTATAGCCTGGATTAATCATAACTATTCTCTTAACGCCTGCAACAATTGCTGGAATAGCATTCATCAACACACTTGATGGGTATGAAGCAGTAGAACCAGGAACATAAATTGCTACAGACTCTAAAGGCACATATTTATATTCAAGTTTGTTTTTTAATTTATCTGTATAAGAAATATTTTTAAATTTTTGAAGTGAATGAAATTTATAAATTCTATTATAAGCCGTATCGATTGCTTTCTTTACTTTTTTATCAAGTGAATTTATGGAATTTTTTATTTGTTTTGAGCTTGGAATAATAATTTTGTTTTGATTAAATCTTTTCTCGTATTTTAGTAATGCTTTATCTCCATTTTTTTTAACATCTTTAATTATATTTGTTACAGAAACAGAGTCTGATTGAATTTTTTTTTTTCTCTGTAAAAGCAAATTCTCTAATGATTTATCAAAATTTTTACTCTTACTATTTAGTATCTTCATAACTATTTAATTTCACTTTGATCCTCTAATCTTGCTTCAATAGCTTCTGTCGTTAAAGCAATATGAGCATTTTTATTAAAAATAAGATTTATTTCATAAACATCATTATTTTTCAAATAATCTATACCTATTAGTTCTAAAACTGTTTCTTGATTTGATTGATCAATGTTCTTTGATCTTACTTTATCAACAAAATCAAACCTACAAATGCTATTGACTTTTTTATCTTCCTGATCACTTTCAATCTTGGTTCTTTCAATTGACAATAAAAAAACCTTATTGGATGCGAGATATTTTATATCTGCAATTTTAACCTTAGCCCCTGAACTACAAGCTGAAATCATCTGTAACCCTTCTTGGTCACTTGCTATTATTTTTGCTAAATATTTATTCACTATTTTAATCTTTTAATTTTAACACCTATTTTTTTTAATTTATTTTCTATTTTTTCATAACCTCTATCTAAGTGATAAATTCTGTAAATATATGATTTACCATTAGAAACTATAGCCGCTAGAACCAAAGCAACTGAAGCTCTTAAATCACTAGACATTAATTCGGCACCAATGAATTTAGTATTTCCTTCTATCGTAGCAGTATTATTTTTAATATTTATTTTTGCTCCTAGTCTTTGCAATTCTGCAACATGCATAAATCTATTTTCAAAAATACTTTCGGTTATTGAGCTTTTGCCAACTGCTTTGCACATTAAAACCATCAATTGTGCTTGAAGGTCTGTAGGAATGCCTGGAAACTCTCTAGTTTTGATGCTTTTTATTGATTTTATTTTTTCAGGTCCTTTAATTAAGATTTTATTTTCACTAGTTTTAATTTTAGCACCAACTTTTTTTAATAATTTTATTTCTGTATTAATAATTTTAGGATTTAAATTATTTATTTGTAAATTACCTTTTGCAATTGTTGCAGCTACACAAAATGTGCCTGCTTCTATTCTATCAGCCATTACAGAATAAGTAGTTGCATTCAAAGAGTTTACACCTACAATTTTACAAACTCTTCCAGTCCACTTTATTTTTGCTCCAGCTTTATTTAAGAAATTTGTAAGATCTTTAATCTCAGGTTCTATTGCACAATTTTTTAAAACAGTTTTGCCTTTTGCCAAACATGCTGCAATTATAGAATTTTCTGTTGCCCCAACACTTATCTTTGGAAAATTTATGGTTGCTCCTTTAAGTTTCCCTTTTGATTTTGCTAGAATATATCCATCTTTTAATTCATATTTCATACCAAGTTTTTTTAATGCTGTTAAATGATAATTAACCGGTCTAGCACCAATTAAACAACCTCCAGGTAAAGAGGTTTTAGATTTATGGTATTTTGAAATAAGTGGACCTAAAACTAAAATAGAACCACGCATTGTTTTGACTAAAGAATAACTGGCAAAAGTTTTCATATTTTTTTTATTAATAATTTTTGCAGTTTTTTTATCTCTTGATAAAATTATTTTGGAACCAAGAGACTTTAATAAATTTAACATTGTATTAATGTCTCTAACTCTTGGTAAGTTTTTGATAACTACAGGTTTATCAAATAATAGTGTTGCAGCTAATATCGGTAGAGATGCATTCTTGGAACCTGAGATTGAAACATTGCCCTTGATTTTACAAGGGCCATTAATCAGAAATTTATCCATAGATTATTTTTTAATCTTAGCAACTTGAATTGTAGTTTGACCCTGATATTTACCATTCTTTGATTTATAAGTTGTTTCTGGCTGAGTATCTGATTTGAAAAATAAAAATTGTGCTATTCCCTCGTTCGAATAAATTTTTGCAGGATTAGGTGTTGTATTACTTAACTCAATTACAATATTGCCCTCAAATTCATTTTCAATTGGAGTGACATTACAAATAATTCCTGTCCTTGCATAAGTACTTTTTCCCACACAAATACATAAGACATCTTTTGGTATTCTAAAATATTCTACTGTTTTAGCTAAAACGAATGAATTTGGTGGAATTATACAGTGTGGTCCCTTTCGTTCTATAAAGTTATCATCTGAAAAATTCTTTGGATCTACTAAAGAGCTATTAACATTAGTAAATATTCTATATTCATCGGAAATTCTCACATCATACCCCATGCTACTTAATCCATAAGAAATTTTTCCTTCAGAAACTTGATAATCCAAAAATGGCTCGATCATTTTATGCTCTTCACACATTTTTTTAATCCAAGAATCAGGTTGAATTGACATTACTTATTTTTTTTTTTATTTTTTTTTTGAAATATTTTTCTTTTCTTTAAATTTTTTCTAAGCGCCAAGCTTAAACGCTCATTTTTATCTTTTGAACTCATTCTTTATTTGGGTTAGTCAAAAAATCTAAAGAAATTGGTTTATTAGGATCTAATGTGGGTGTTTTGTTTTCTTCTTTTTTTGGGCCTTCTTTGGCTAAACGTTTAGCCTTTTTTTCAGCAAGCTTTTTTTCTCTTTTAGCTTGCTTTTCCATAAGCTTATTGCCTTTGGTTGATTTATAATCGTAATGAATTCCCATAACATTTTCCTAAAATAGATATAAATCATATTCATCAAAAAATTAAGGCAATAATTTGAAAAAAATGCTTTATTATCAATAAAATACAATTTGTCTCTAAGCTCCTGTAGTTAAATGGTATAACAAGTCATTGGTAATGACTAGTTCCCTGGTCAGTACAGGGTGGGAGCACCACTACTTTCTATAAAAAAACTTTCTCAAGAATATCGTAATCAGGATTAAAATAAAGAAAGCTGTTATAGGAATATATATATCTGGTGTAAATATTATATCTGTTATTCTGGGGAATTCAGCATTTTGGTCTACAATTTTTTCTAATCCACTACCAATAGAAACTGCTAAAAAAATTTGAGGAATTATTCCAATCAATGTAGCAAAGAAAAAATTTATAACTTTAACATTAAATAAGGTTGGTAATATACAGCTCAGCTGCCAAGGTATACCTCCTATAAAACGATAAATTAATAAATAAATGAATTCGGATTGTTTGAATTTTATTTCTAAGTTTTGAAACTTTTTTAAAAACTTTTCTCTAATTAGCTGTTTTAAAAAATAATTTCCAAAAATATACAAAAAAGTGGCACCAATACTTAAGCCTAAAACAACAACAAAAGTCCCTATCCA
>CACJGD010000014.1 GCA_902592935.1 uncultured Pelagibacteraceae bacterium
TGGATCATTATTTTTTCTTTCAAATTTGGACCACAACAAAAAGTTAAATTTACAACAAGCATTTTTATTAACTGCTTTATCATGGTTAAGTATTGCTATTTTTGGATCGTTACCATTTATATTTTCGACTATGGAGCTTTCAATTACTGATGCTTTTTTTGAAAGTATGTCTGGTATTACAACAACTGGATCTACAATTATTTCTGACTTAGAGAATACACCTAAAGGTATTTTGTTATGGAGAGCGATACTTCAATGGTTAGGTGGTATTGGTATAATTGTAATGGCAATTACTCTAATGCCTATAATGAACGTTGGTGGTATGCAATTATTTAAAATTTCTAGCAACGACTCATCTGAAAAAATTCTTCCTAAATCAAAAGAAATAGCTTTGAGACTTATTTATATTTATTCAGGTCTAACTGCTCTTTGTGCATTATCATATTGGATATTTGGAATGGGAAAATTTGATAGTTTAACACATTCTATGACTACCATAGCAACAGGTGGATTTTCTAATTATAATCAGTCTATCGGGTATTTTAATAGTATTCCTATAGAGATATCGTCAATGATTTTTATAATTTTAGGAAGTATTCCATTTATTTCATACATTAAATTTATTAGTGGTAACAAAAGAATATTTTTAAACGATATTCAAATCAGGACATTTCTAAAAATTATATTTATAAGCATTCTTATATTATCAATTTATTTATTATTTAATAATAATGAAAACTTTAGTTTAAGATCTATTTTTTTTAATACAATTTCAATATTGACTGGAACTGGTTATGTAAATGCTGAATTTGATGGCTGGGGAAGTTTTCCTATAACAATATTTCTTGCACTTATGTTTATTGGAGGCTGTGCTGGATCTACTACTTGTGGTATTAAAATCTTTAGAATACAAATTCTATATTTATTTATATTAAATCAATTAAAAAAAATTATATATCCTAAGGGAATATTTTTAATTAAATACGATCAAGGATCTGTTGATGATAAATTTATTGCATCAATAATTTCATTTATTTATTTTTATTTTGTTATTTTTTTTATTTTAGCTGCATTATTATCATTAACAGGTCTCGATTTTATAACTGCTATTTCTGGAGCAGCAACATCAATATCAAATGTTGGTCCAGGTTTAGGCCCTATAATTGGGCCTAATGGAGATTTTTCAGCTTTACCAGATATTTCAAAATGGATTCTAACTGTGGGTATGATTTTAGGTAGACTTGAGTTGTTTGCAATATTAGTATTATTCTTACCATCTTTTTGGAGAAATTAATTATGTCTGAAACAAATAAACAAACATGGCTTAATTCTCTTGCAGTTTATAAAGATATTCGAATGGTAAGAATTCTTTTATTAGGTGCAATCAGTGGATTTCCTTGGGTATTAATTGCAAGCAGCTTAAGTCTTTGGCTTAAAGAAGAAGGTCTTAGTAGATCAACAATTGGATGGGCTGGATTAATTTTTGGAGTATACGCTTTCAATTATTTATGGGCTCCAATAATAGATAGAATTCAAATTCCAATGCTAACGAAAAAACTAGGTCATAGAAGAGGATGGATAGTTTTGATGCAATTAATTATTTTGTTAAGTCTTGTTGTTTGGAGTGTGATTAATCCAACAGAAAATTTGGCATTATTAATTACCGTAGGTTTAATTATTGCTATTGCGTCTGCAACCCAAGATATAACTGTAGATGCATTAAGAATTGAACAGATAAATGAAAATGAAGGAAAATCAATGGCTGCTGGTGCAGCTATGGCTGTTGTTGGTTGGTGGACAGGTTATAAATTAGGTGGAGTTGTTGCTTTATTCACCGCAGAATTTTTTGAAAACCTAGGAGTAGCTGACTACTGGCAAGCTACTTTTTTAATTTTAGGTATTTTAATAATTTTAATGAATATTGGATTAATGTTTGTCCATGAACCCATAGAGACAAATAGACAAGCAAAACAAAGAGAAACAGATAAATTAATTGAAGGAAAACTTGGTTCTAACAATATAATTACAAACTTTATCGCCTATATAACAGGAACTATAGGTGGGCCTGTTATTAGTTTTTTTAAAAAAAATGGTTTTGCTATTGCGGCAGGAATTTTAGGATTTGTTTTTTTGTTTAAAATTGGTGAGGCATTTATGGGAAGAATGTCTATTGTTTTTTATAAAGAAATTGGCTTCTCCAAAGGTCAAATAGCAATTTATTCAAAAGGACTTGGGTGGATAACAACAGTTGTATTTACTTTGTTGGGCGGTGTAATGGCCATGAGAGCTGGAACAATTAAAACTATGTTCTTTGCTGGAGGGTTAATGGCTATAACAAATCTTTTATTTGCAGTATTAGCTTGGACTGGAAAATCTGAAATTTTATTTGCAGTTGCTGTTATAGCTGATGATATTACAGCAGCTTTTGCAACTGTAGCATTTGTTGCATTTATATCATTACTAGTTGATAGAACTTACACAGCTACACAATATGCATTACTTGCTTCAATTGGTACTGCTGGTCGTACTACTTTAGCTTCATCATCAGGAGCTTTAGTTGACTGGTTAAATGGAGACTGGGGAACATTTTTTGTTTTAACGACTATAATGGTGATACCATCATTAGTTTGTTTGTGGTTAATTAAAAACAAAATTAAAATTGGTGCAAAATAATTTTTATTTTACGGGCAATTTTTCGAATATTTACAAAAATCCTTCGAAAAAATCTGAAGTAACTTCACAAATTATTTATGGTGAAAAATTTAAGATTTTAGAAAAAAATAAAAGTTGGATAAAAATTAAAACTTTATTTGATAACTATAAGGGTTTTATAAAAAATTCAAAATATATAGAAAAATTTAGCCCTAACTATAAAGTCAGTTCATTAAAAGCAAAGATTTTTAAAAAACCTAGAATTGAAACTAACAATTGGCTTCCACTTGCGTCTAAATTATCTGTATTTGATCAAAATAAGAATTATGTAAAAATTGAAAAAAATAAATGGATTAAAAAGGCAGATATTAAAAAAATAAATCATAAAGAAAAAAATTTCATAAAAATATTTAAAAAATTTCTAAATGTAAAATATGTTTGGGGTGGAAAAACATTTCAAGGTATCGATTGCTCAGCCTTATTGCAAATATTTTTTTGTTATAATAATTTATTTTATCCAAGAGACACAAAAGATCAGATCAAATATACAAAAAAGAATTTAAAAAAAAGAAAATTTAAAAAAGGAGATATCATTTTTTGGAAAGGTCATGTTGCAATATGTTTAAATTCCAAACAACTAATTCATGCCTATGGACCAGAAAAAAAAGTAATTATTATGCCAATTATAGAAACGATTAATAGAATTCAAAAAACTGCAAAGCTAAAGGTAAAAAAAATATCTAGAATAAAATATTAATTTCTTCCAAAGTCAGGCTTATCAATATCTTGTTTCAATTTAATGATTTTTGACCTCACTTTTTTAGTCTGAAGAAGTTTCTTTACAATAGACTTATTATTTTTTGAATTAATATCTTTTTTAAATTGATTTAAATTTTTTATAAATAAATCAATCGCTTTTGAAATATTATTTTTATTGTTAAAAAAAATATCCCTCCACATGATTTCATTTGATGCTGCAATTCTAGAAAAATCTCTTAATCCACCTGCACTATATTTGATTAGCTCATAATTTTGTTTTTTCTCAAAATCTTGCGCAGATTTTACCAGATTATATGCAATTAAGTGTGGTAAATGACTAGTAATAGAAAAAATTTTATCATGTTTTTCAGCGTTCATTACAACTACTTTTGCTCCAATTTTTTTCCAAAACTTAGTTAAAATATTTATGTTATTTTTTTTAATATTTTTTTCTTTAATTATTATACACCATCTGTCAGTAAACATATTTTCTTTACCATGCTCCGGTCCACTAACCTCTGATCCAGCTATTGGGTGACTTTGTATCCATTGAATGCCTTTTTTTAAAAATTTTTTTATAATTTTAGAAGTCTCAATTTTCGAAGAACCAATATCAGTAATCAAAGTTTTTGATGCAATAAAATTATTAATTTTTAAAATAATATTTTTATATTCACTCATTGGTGTACAAAAAATAATTAAATCTGAATTAATGACGCCTTCTTTTAATGATTTTACAATTGTTCCCGGTAATTTTAATTTTTTTATCTTAGCAATATTTGATTTTGATTTTTCGTAAATAAATATTTTTTTTGCTATTTTTTTTTTACTAATACACCTTAATAAAGATGAACCTAATAATCCACATCCAATAATTAAAATATTTTTCATTTTTTCAATACTTGTTTAACAACACTCATAAATTTTAAGTTTTCTTTTTTAGATCCAATAGTTAACCTTAATTTATTCTTTATATGATAACCGTCTTCTGTTGATCTTAAAATAACTCCCTTATTTTTAAGTTTTTCATAAAAAAATTTTGCTGAATATCTACATTTTTCAAAATTTAGTAACAAAAAATTTGCTGAAACTGAATTTGAAAAAATATTATATTTCTCAAGAAATTTCTTAATTTTTTTAGAATAAATTAAATTATGTCTAATCGATTTATTAATGAATGTTTTATCTTTCAGCGACTCAGAAGCGGCTAATTGAGCAATACCATTTACATTAAATGGTGGTTTAATAATATTTAGTGCATGCACTATTTTTTTTGATCCATATCCCCAGCCTACTCTTAAAGAAGCTAAGCCAAACATTTTAGAAAAAGTTCTTAGGATGAAAACATTTTCTTTATTTTTAAATAAATCTAACCCAGATGAATAATCTTTATTTTTCATATATTCTGCATAAGCATCATCTACAACTAGTAAAATTTTTTTATTTAATCTTTTTCTTAATTCTAAAACCTCTATTTTAGTTAAGTAAGTTGCTGTTGGATTGTTTGGGTTAGCTATAAAGACAATTTTAGTTTTTTTTGTAATTTTTTTTAAAATTTCTTTTACCGAAACTTTAAAATTAATTTCTTTCGCAAATACAACTTTTGCACCAACAATTTTTGAGTAAATTCTGTACATTAAAAAACTATACTCTGGCACCACAACTTCATCTTTTGGGTTTAAAAACAACTGACAGAGCATTTGAATAACTTCATCGGAACCTGCTCCACAAATAATTTTTTCAGAATTACATTTATAAGCTTTGGATATTGCTTTTCTTAAATTTTGAGATTTTCCATCTGGATATTTATCTAAATTTAAATTTTTATTTGATATTATTTTCTTTGCTTTAGGACTCATGCCTAAAGCAGACTCATTTGCAGAAAGCTTAATTACCTTCTTAAGTTTCTTAACTTTTGATTTCCCGGGCTTATATGCCTCAATATTAAATTTTTTGAAATTTGGAGTTGTCATTTTTTTTAATTTATGTGCTCTTTATAGATAAAATTACAAAATTTTATAGAGAATAAGAGGATTTTTTAAAAAATTGACATAATAAATAAGTTCTAGTAAAAAAATTATGCGCTGATTTAACTGAATTGCGAGCGCTTAAAAAAAACCGCTAAAATAGTTTTTTTTCTCACAATTCGAAACAGTCTAAAACTATGAATACTGAGAAAAAAATAAAAACTTTAATTGTAAAAAAACCACTAAAATTAGACTGTGGGAAGACCATAAAAGATTTTCCGATAGCATATGAAACTTACGGTTCACTTAATTCAAAAAAAGATAATGCAATATTAGTTTTTCATGCTCTAACGGGAGATCAGTTTGTAAGCGGGACAAACCCTGTAACCAATAAAGAGGGTTGGTGGAGTTATGCGGTAGGTCCTGATAAGGCTATCGATACAAACAAATATTTTGTAATTTGCTCAAACGTAATTGGTGGATGTATGGGATCATACGGACCAAGTCATAGAGATCCTGATCAAAAAATTTTTGGAACAAATTTTCCAGTTATCACTATTAATGATATGGTAAATGCTCAATATAATTTACTTGATCATTTTGGTATTAATAAACTATTTTCTATAACTGGAGGTTCAATGGGAGGTATGCAGGTCCTTCAGTTTATTAGCAACTTTCCTGATAAATCTAAAACAGTGATACCAATAGCAACCACATCTAGTCATTCAGCACAAAATATTGCTTTTAACGAACTAGGCAGACAAGCTATTACAGCTGATAGTAACTGGAAAGATGGAAACTATGCATCAAACGAAACTAATCCTGGGAAGGGATTGGCAGTAGCTAGAATGGCAGCTCACATAACTTATTTATCTAAAAAAGGTTTGCAGGAAAAATTTGGAAGAAAGTTACAAGAAAGAGAAGATCTTAAATTTGGATTTGACGCTGACTTTCAAATAGAAAGTTATTTAAGATATCAGGGCTCAGTTTTTGTAGATAGATTTGATGCAAATAGTTATCTTTATATTACTAGAGCTATGGATTATTTTGATTTAGCTAAGCAATACAAAGGTAATCTTTCAGAAGCATTTATAAATACAAAAGCGAAATTTTTTATAATCTCATTTACTTCAGATTGGCTTTATCCAACACAAGAAAACAAAGATATTGTAATTGCTTTAAACTCAATAGGAGCTGATGTAGGATTTGTGGAAATTAAGTCAGACAAGGGTCACGACTCATTTTTACTAGACGTTCCTGATTTCTTAAATGCACTAAAAAATTTTTTAGATAAATCTTATGAAGAAAATTAATTATGAAAAATGAATTTCAAGTAATAGCAGATTTAATTGCAAAAGATAAGAAAGTCTTAGATGTAGGTTGTGCTGATGGAACTTTAATGAAATTTTTAAAAGATAATAAAAACATTAATATAAGAGGATTAGAAATTTCAAAAGAAAAAGTGCAAGAATGTATTGCAAAAGGTTTGACTGTAATTGAGGGGAATGCTGAGAAAGATTTAAAACAATTTCCAAATAAATCATTTGATTATGTTGTTTTAAGTCAAACACTTCAAGCTTTTCTTAATCCTGAATTAGTTTTAGATGAACTTTTAAGAGTTGGAAAAAAAGCAATAGTTACTATTCCTAATTTTGGATATTGGAAAGTAAGATTTCATTTATTATTTAAAGGCACAATGCCGATTACAAAAACATTACCAGATGAATGGTATAACACTCCAAATTTACACATGTGTACAATCAAAGATTTTTTTCATTTTGTAAAATCAAAAGATATAAAGATTTTTAAATCACTCGCTTTAAACAATCTTAATACATCAATAATAAATGAGAGTAATTTAGGTGTTAAAAATTTGTTTGCAGATCTTGGTATATTTTTGATAGAAAAGTAAAATGCATGTTGAAATTATACCTTGTCTTCAAGATAACTATAGCTATTTAATAATAGATGAAAGTAACAATTTTGCTTGTGTTGTAGATCCTAGTGAGTCTCAACCAATAATAAGTTTCGTAGAAAATAAAAATATAAAATTAAAATATATTCTTAATACTCATCATCATTATGATCATATTGGAGGAAATCAAGAATTAAAAAAAAAATATGGATCAGTTGTTGTTGGTTTTAAAGGAGACTCGAAACGAATACCTGGGATTGACATGTTGTTAGAAGATAATCAAATATGGAAAGCTGAAAACTTTGAAGCAAAAATTATGCATATACCTGGACATACTTCAGGCCATATTTGTTTTAATTTTTTTAAAGAAAAATTAGTTTTTACTGGAGACACACTTTTCTCACTTGGTTGTGGAAGAATATTTGAAGGCTCTTATGAGGAAATGTTTGAATCTTTAAACAAAATTAAATTATTACCAAAAGATACAAAAATTTATTGCGGTCATGAATATACTCTTAACAATGCAAAATTTTGCAAAAAATATGATTCCGAAAACAAAGATTTACAAAAAAAAATAGAAAAAATAGAAAAATTAAGAGAAAATGGAATTCCTACCATACCCTCAACTTTAAAAGAGGAATTGGAAAGTAATATATTTTTAAGAGCAAAAGATGTTAAAACCTTTTCAAAATTAAGAGATTTTAAGGATAATTTCTAATTAATTCGGCTTGACTAAAGGCTGACTACAACTATATTGCGGTAACTTAAAATTAAATCATACTATGTCATTCGCAATAATAAAAACAGGTGGAAAACAGTATAAAGTAAAATCTGGAGAAATTCTTAAGATTGAAAAACTACCTGACTCTAAACCTGAGACTAAGATAGAGTTTAACGAAATTTTGGCATATGGTGATGACAAATCAATTGAAATTGGAACTCCAAATGTTGAAGGTGCAAAAGTAGAAGCTGATTTAATTAAAAATAGCAAAAATAGAACTATTTTAATTTTTAAAAAAAGAAGAAGACAAAATTCAAGAAGAAAAAATGGGCATAGACAAGAATATTCTATGATAAGAATTAACAAAATTTTTTCAAAAGATGGTAAAGTGTTATCAGAAGCTGAAAAAATTTCTAAAACTTCAAAAAAAGAAGAAGTTAAGGAAGCAGTAAGTAAATAGTTATTAGGTAAATTATGGCAACAAAAAAAGCAGGTGGATCATCACGAAACGGACGAGATAGTGCCGGTAGAAGGCTTGGTGTAAAAAAGTATGGCGGTGAAACAGTAATTCCTGGAAACATAATTGTTAGACAAAGAGGAACTAAGATTTTTCCAGGTGAAAATGTTGGTATGGGTAAAGATCATTCAATATTTTCAGTTATTAAGGGAAAAGTTGTCTTCAAAAAATCTAAATCAGATAGAACTTTCGTTTCTGTAAAGCCCAATTAATAGTACAACCAATTAAAATAGATGTTGTATTATGAAATTTCTCGATCAAGTTAAAATTTATATTAAAGCTGGAAACGGTGGAGATGGATCTCCTAGTTTTAGAAGAGAGAAATATGTTGAGTTTGGTGGACCAGATGGTGGGGACGGTGGAAAAGGTGGATCAATTATTTTAAAGTCAGAGGAAAATTTAAATACCCTTATTGATTATCGATATCAACAACACCACAAAGCCGAACGTGGAGAAAATGGTTCTGGTCAAAACAAAACTGGAAAAGGTGGTGAAAATTTAATTTTAAAAGTTCCTCTAGGTACACAGGTATTTGAAGAAGATAACAAAACTCTTCTTTTCGATTTTAATAAAAAAGGTGAAGAATATGTTGCAGCTGCTGGTGGAAAAGGAGGTTTAGGAAACACAAGATTTAAAAGTTCTACAAATAGAGCTCCAAGAAAATTTACCAAAGGCACTTTCGGAGAAGAGTTCACAATATGGCTT
Organism: uncultured Pelagibacteraceae bacterium; assembly: GCA_902592935.1. Lineage (GTDB taxonomy): Bacteria > Pseudomonadota > Alphaproteobacteria > Pelagibacterales > Pelagibacteraceae > Pelagibacter. Next base: position 9,237 of record CACJGD010000014.1, read on the forward strand.
CAATTAAAAACAATTGCTGATATTGGTATTATTGGATTACCAAATGCTGGGAAATCAAGTTTGTTAGCAGCATTAACTAACGCAAATCCAAAAATTGCAAATTATAAATTTACAACTATTAATCCAAACCTTGGCGTGGCTTCTTACGATGATAAAGAAATTACTATTGCAGATATTCCAGGATTAGTTGAAGGAGCTCACGAAGGTATAGGCTTAGGGATACAATTTTTAAAACATATAGAGAGATGTAAGTCTTTATTGCACTTAATTGATGTTACCAACTTAGATCTAAATGAGTCTTATAATCAGGTGAAAAATGAATTAAAAAGTTACAGTGCGAAATTATTAGAAAAAAAAGAACTAATAGTGCTTAATAAAATTGATTTGATTGACGAAGAAACAGCAAATGAAATTATAGATCATTTTTCAAAAGGTAAAAATTGTGAGATTATGACAATGACAACTCTAGAAAAAAAATCTGTATCAAAAATTAAAGCAAAACTTTTATCCTATGTATCTTAAAAACTCTAAAATAATTGTTGTTAAAATTGGATCATCTCTCCTAGTCGATCAAAATAAAAAAATTAGGAAACAATGGTTATCTAGTTTTGCAAAAGATATTAAAAAATTAAGAGATAAAAATCAAAAAGTAGTTATTGTTAGCTCTGGTGCTATAGCTTTGGGTTGCAAGAAAATGAATTATAACAAAAAAAATATCAAATTAGATAAGAGTCAAGCTATTGCTTCTATAGGTCAAATAGAGCTGATGAATTTATTTTCACAAACTTTTGCAAAATATAAATTAAATATTTCTCAGATTCTGCTTACATTAGAAGATACTGAGGAAAGAAGAAGATCTCTCAATGCAAAACGAACTTTTGATAATCTTTTTGAACTTGGTTTTATTCCTGTGGTTAATGAAAATGACACTATTGCAACGAGTGAAATAAAATATGGAGATAATGATAGATTGGCATCTAGGGTTGCGCAAATTACAAACGCAGATACCTTAATTTTATTATCTGATGTTGATGGTTTATATACAAAAAATCCTAAAATTTTTAAGGATGCTAAACTAATAAAGAAAATTGATAATCTAAAAAAAGATCTAAAAAAAATCTATATTAAAGGCGTAAATGAATATGGAAGTGGTGGTATGTATACAAAAATTGAAGCAGCAAAAATATGTCAGCTTGCTGGTACTAGTATGGTTATTGCGAATGGACTATATTCAAATCCTATCTCAAAAATAATTGAAAAAAATAATTGTACCTGGTTTAGTCCAAAAATTTCAAAGTTAGATGCTAGAAAAAAATGGATTATAAGTTCTGTAGCACCAAAAGGAGCTTTAATAATTGATGATGGTGCTAAAAAAGCATTAAAATCTGGAAAAAGTTTGTTAGCAGCAGGAATTAAAAAAGTTTCGGGAAGATTCTACAAAGGTGATCATATTAAAGTATTAGATAAAAAAAATAATGAATGCGCTAGAGGGTTAAGTTCCTTTACTTCTGATGAGGTGACTAAAATTATGGGTCATCACTCTAATGAAATTGAAAAATTATTAGGCTATGTTGCAAAATCAGAAGTTATTCATAAAGATGATATGGTGGAAATTTAAATGATTAAATATATGAATTTAATTGGTATAAAAGCTAGAAAAGCAAGTGAATATAAAATTGCAACTAAAGTAAAAAATAAAGTTTTAAATGATTATGCAAAGTTAATTAAGAATGAAAAAAAATTAATTATTAGTCAAAATTTAAAAGATATTAATTACGCAAGAAAAAAAGGTTTAAAAGAAAACTTAATCAAAAGACTTCATATAAATGAAAAAAAATTAAATGGAATTATAAATTCTATTTTAAAAATAACTAAATTAAAAGACCCCATAGATAGCACTTTAGAAAAATGGAAAAGACCAAATGGTTTGAATATAAAAAGGGTATCGATACCAATTGGAGTTATTGGTGTTATTTATGAAAGTAGACCAAATGTAACTTCAGATGTTGCTAGTCTATGTTTTAAATCTGGAAATGTAGTTATTTTGAAAGGAGGCTCTGAGGCCATAAATTCAAACAGAGCTTTAGCCAAGTTATTTAGAAAAGCACTTAAAAAAAATAAAGTTGATGAAAATTTTATTCAATTTATCGACTCAAAACAAAGAAAACTTGTAGATATTATGCTTTCTAAGATGAAAAAATATATCGATGTAATCATACCTCGTGGTGGAAAAAATTTAGTTAAAAAAGTTTTAGAGTTATCTAAAGTGCCTATAATTGGGCACCTAGAGGGGCTTTGTCATACTTATATAGATAAAGATGCAGATTTAAAAATGGCTAAAGAAGTTGTCTTTAACGCTAAATTAAGAAATACAAGTATTTGTGGTGCAACTGAAACTATTCTTATTCATAAAAATATAGTAAAAAAATTTAGTAATCCTATTTTGCAGGAACTTGAAAATAGTGGTTGTAAAATAATTGGCGATAAGATTTTGAAGAGTCATTACAAAGGTCAGGTATATCCTGCAAAGGAAAAAGATTGGTCAACTGAATATTTAGCATCAATTGTGTCTGTTAAAGTCGTTAAAAATTTTGAAGAGGCAATTATGCATATAAACAAATACGGAACAATGCACACTGACTCCATCATTACAAAAAATAAAAAGACAGCAAAATATTTCCTAAAAAATGTTAAAAGCTCAATTGCAATGCATAATACTTCAACTCAATTTGCTGATGGCGGTGAATTTGGATTTGGTGGAGAAGTTGGAATTTCTACTAATACACTACCACCAAGAGGTCCTGTAGGTTTAAATCAATTGATTTCATATAAATACGAAATCACTAGTAATGGTAAAATAAGAAATTAAATTGAATAACACAAAAATAAAAATTGGTGTATTAGGTGGGTCGTTTGATCCTGCTCACAAAGGACATTTAGCAATTTCTAAGGAAGCAAAAAAAAGGTTCAAACTCAAAAAAGTTATTTGGGCAATTACAAAAAAAAGTCCATTTAAAATAGAGAGCAAGACATCTGTTGCTGACAGAATTAAATATTGTAAAAAAATAATTGGTACAAAATCATTTATTAAGGTTAAATTTTATGAAAAAATTATTAAATCAAATAAAACTATAAATTTAATCAATCATTTAAAAAAAGATAAAAGCATTGAAATTTTTTTTTTAATGGGTGCCGACAACCTTATTAATTTTCATAAATGGCATAAATCTAAATTAATTTCACAAAAATGTAATATTCTAGTTTTCGACCGACATGGGTATAAAAAAAATTCTTTAAAATCAAAGACATTTAAGCAACTTAGTAAGGCCAATCTAGAGTTTATTGAGTTTAATAAAGTCAACATTTCATCTTCTCAATTAAGAAAAATTTGATAATCTAAAATCAATTAATGGACAAAATTTCAGACTTAAAAGAAATTGTAATCAACACACTAGATCTCAATAAAGCTCAAGACATTGTAACTATTGATCTAAAAGACAAAAGTTCTATGGCTGATTATATGATCATAGCAAGTGGAACTTCATCCAGACATATCCAATCTTTATCAGAACAAGTTTTAGAAAAACTTAAAAATAACGGTGTAAAAGACTCTAAAATAGAAGGCAAAGAAAGTGGAGAATGGAAACTTGTTGATGGGATTGATTTGATTATTCATATTTTTCACCCAGAGAAAAGAAAGTTTTATGAATTAGAGAAAATTTGGTCAGAGCTAATTCCAAAAGAAAAAGTGATGATATGAAAAAAATTAAATTTTTATTATTAATATTTTTCTCTATTTTTTACTTAACTAAAACAGTTTTTTCAGCTGAAATTGACATTTATAAAAAAATTGATCTTTTCGGTGAAGTTCTAGAAAAAATTAATAAAGAATATGTGGATGATTTTAATCAATCTGAAGGTATGGACTCTGCAATTAATGGACTTTTGCAGTCTTTAGATCCTTATTCATCTTACATGTCCCCTAAGATTTTTGATGAAATGCAAACAGAAACCAGCGGCGAGTTTGGTGGATTAGGAATTGAGGTTAGCATGGAGGCTGGTGTAGTAAAAGTAATTTCACCAATAGATGATACACCTGCATCCAGGGCTGGATTAAAAGCTGGTGATTACATAGTAAAAATAAATAATGTCCAGGTTCAAGGAAAATCATTAAGTGAAGCTGTTGATTTAATGAGAGGACCTGTAGGTTCTGGAATAGAGTTAACAGTAAGAAGAAGAGGTGAAAAAAAGGCGTTAACATTTAATATAATAAGAGAAGTTATTCAGGTTCAATCTGTAAAATCTGAAATTATAGATGAAAGTATAGGATACCTCAGGCTTACTTCATTTAATGATAACAGTAGTGATCAAATAGAAAAACAAATTAAAAAACTTAAAAAAAATAAAAACTTAAATTCATTTATTTTAGATTTAAGAAATAATCCTGGAGGTCTTTTATCTCAAGCAATAAAAATCTCAGATTTTTTTCTAGAAAATGGAGAGATAGTTTCAACAAAAAGTAGAAAAAAATCCGAAAATAGAAAATGGTTTGCAAAAAAAGGAGATATTACTGACGGAAAAACATTATTGGTTTTAATTAATTATGGTTCAGCATCTGCATCTGAAATTGTTGCTGGAGCTTTAAAAGATCACAAAAGAGCAATTATCATTGGTGAAAATAGCTTTGGTAAAGGTTCAGTCCAATCAATTATTCCTTTAAAAAATCGTGGAGCTATCAGATTAACTGTCGCAAAATATTATCTTCCTTCTGGAAAATCTATTTCTGAGGTAGGTGTTAGACCAGATATAGAAGTAAATGAAGAAGGTGATGATTTTAGAATAAAAACTGATACTGATAATCAATTAAACTACGCTATTAAGTTACTTAACGGTTGATATGAATAAAAATTTTAAGGATTTGCCACTGAGAAGTGGGGTCGGAATAGTGTTATTGAATAAACAAAATAAAGTATTCGTAGCAAAAAGAATAGATAATCCTAAAAATTTTTGGCAAATGCCTCAGGGTGGTGTTGATGAGGGAGAGGATTACTTAAAAGCTGCATTTAGAGAACTAGAAGAAGAAACAAGTATCAAAAGCGTAGAACTTGTAAAAGAATTAGATGGTACATTAACCTATGATTTACCTGATAGATTGCTTGGTATTATTTGGAAAGGTAAGTACAAAGGTCAAAAGCAAAAATGGTTTTTAATGCGATTCATTGGAAATGATAGTGAAATAAATATTAATACATCTAATCCAGAGTTTTTAGATTGGAAGTGGATTGACTTAGATTTAATTACTGATGTTGTAGTTGATTTTAAACATCATGTTTACAAAGAACTTAAAGAAAAAGTAAAAAAATTAATTTAGAGTTTTTAAAACTTCAACTTTTTGATCTGCTAAATATTTAGATTGATCGTTAATATCAGTTTTATTAGCCTCTTCCTCTGCCTGTTTAAGTAAACCTTGTTGTTTTGATTTATCCATATCAGCAAGATTAAAAATTGTACTTGTTAAAATAGATAGATTGTTATTTTTAAACTCAACAATTCCATCTTCAACATAGTAATTTTCATCACCTGATTTTGATAAAATCTTAATTATCCCAGGTTTCAAAAAGGAAATAATAGAAATATGATCCTTCAATATTCCCATCTCTCCTTCAAAAGCAGGAACCACAACTTCCGAAACATCATCTTTTACTAAAAAAGATTTTTCAGGATTTACTATTTCAACTTTAAACTCTTCGCTCATTAAGCAGCAGCTTCTTGTTCCATTTTCTTAGCTTTTTCTATAGCTTCTTCAATTGTTCCAACCATATAAAAAGCAGCTTCAGGTAAGTGATCATACTCGCCTTTGCAGATTGCATCAAAACCTTTGATCGTTGAGTCAAGATCAACAAGTTTTCCTGGAGAACCAGTAAATACTTCTGCAACAAAGAATGGTTGGGATAAAAATCTCTGGATTTTTCTAGCTCGTGCTACAACTAGTTTGTCTTCTTCAGATAACTCGTCCATACCAAGAATAGCTATAATATCTTGTAATGATTTATATGATTGTAGTATTCTTTGAACATCTCTCGCTACTCTATAATGCTCATCTCCAACAATTCTTGGATCCAAAATTCTTGATGTAGAATCAAGTGGATCTACTGCAGGATAAATACCAATTTCTGCAATTTGTCTTGAAAGTACAGTCGTTGCATCTAAGTGAGCAAACGATGTGGCTGGAGCAGGGTCCGTTAAATCATCAGCAGGCACATAAATTGCTTGTACAGATGTAATTGATCCTTTGTTTGTAGTTGTAATTCTCTCTTGTAGATTACCCATATCAGTAGCTAGTGTCGGTTGGTATCCAACAGCAGATGGAATTCTTCCTAATAAAGCTGAAACCTCTGATCCTGCCTGAGTAAATCTAAAAATATTATCTACGAAGAAAAGTACGTCCTGACCTTCCTGATCTCTAAAGTATTCAGCTACAGTTAATCCTGTAAGTGCAACTCTTGCTCTTGCTCCAGGAGGTTCATTCATCTGTCCATAAACTAGAGCAGCTTTTGAACCAGTTCCTTCTTTTTTAATTACTCCAGATTCAATCATTTCATGATAAAGGTCATTTCCTTCTCTAGTTCTCTCTCCAACTCCTGCGAAAACTGAAAAACCACCATGAGCTTTTGCAACGTTATTAATTAATTCCATAATTAAAACTGTTTTTCCTACTCCTGCTCCACCAAATAATCCAATCTTTCCACCTTTTGCGTAAGGTGCAAGCAAATCAATAACTTTAATACCTGTTACAAGTATTTCAGTTTCTGTTGATTGGTCATTAAATTCAGGTGCAGCTCTATGAATTGGCCAACTTTCTTTAGTCTTAACCTCACCTCTTTCGTCAATAGGTTCCCCAATTACATTTATAATTCTTCCAAGTGTTTCAGGTCCAACTGGAACTTGAATAGGAGCATTAGTGTTAATAACTTCATCACCTCTTTTTAATCCTTCAGTAGCATCCATAGCAATTGTTCTAACAGTAGTTTCACCTAAGTGTTGTGCTACCTCTAAAACTAGTCTGTTATCACCGTTTTTACATTCTAATGCTGTTAAAATTTCTGGTAGTTCACCATCAAATTTTACGTCTACTACCGCTCCAATAACTTGTGTGATTATTCCTTTGCTCATAATTATAAACTTTCTGCTCCTGATATGATTTCTATTAGTTCTTTTGTAATTGCTGCCTGACGACTTCTATTATATTCGATAGTAAGTTTGTCAACCATTTCACCTGCGTTTCGGGTTGCATTATCCATTGCACTCATTCTAGACCCCTGTTCGCTAGCTGAATTTTCTAACATTGCTTTAAATATTTGCGTAGAAATATTCTTTGGCAATAAATTGCTTAAAATTTCATCTTCATCTGGTTCAAATTCGTAACTTTCTTCTGAACTATTTTCTTCTGCCTCATTATTTAATGGGATAATTTGCTGTGCTTGAGGAATTTGAGTAATTACATTTTTAAATTGATTGTAAAAAATCGTACAAACATCAAATTCACCTGCCTCGAATTTTTCAATTACCATTTTACCGACTTTGTCAGCATCGAAATAATTTGCATTTTTAGACTCTTTGAAAGAAATATTTTCAATTATTTTATCACCATAAACTCTTTTTAATTGATCATTTCCTTTTGAGCCAACCGTAATAATTTTTAGTTCTTTACCTTCGTCTAAAATTTTTGCAAAATAACTTTTAGCTTTTTTAATAATATTAGAATTAAATCCACCACATAAACCTCTATCAGAAGTCATCACTACACAAAGATGAGTTTTTTCCTGACCAGTACCTGACAATAACTTTGGTGCATTTTCTTTATCAGATATACCATTTGATAAATTCAAAATAACATTATTCATTTTTTCAGAATAAGGCCTTCCCTTCTCAGCACTTTCTTGAGCTCTTCTTAATTTAGCTGCTGCAACCATTTTCATAGCTTTAGTAATTTTTTGTGTAGACTTTACACTAGCTATTCTTTTTTTTAGGTCGTCTAAACTTGCCATAAATTATTAAGATTTAAAATTTCCTTTTAATTGAGTTATTACCTCAACAAGTAATTTTTCTTTATCTTCCTCAAGTTTTCCTGAAGTTAAAATTGAATCGATAATTTCAGGCTTATCTGATTTACATTTTTCAATAATCTTGCTCTCAAATTCAGCAACGTCTTTTAAATCAATATCATCTAGATAACCTTTTACTCCACAAAATACTGAAATAACTTGTTCTGCAACAGTCATGGGTGAATATTGTTTTTGTTTTAAAAGTTCAGTTAGTTTAGAGCCTCTATTCAAAAGTTGCTGAGTAGATGCATCTAAATCAGATCCAAATTGAGCAAAAGCTGCCATTTCTCTGTATTGTGCTAGCTCCAATTTCATTGAACCAGAAACTTTTTTCATCGCTTTTGTTTGAGCTGATGAACCAACCCTAGACACTGATAAACCTACGTTAATTGCAGGTCTTATACCTTGGTTAAATAGTTCTGTTTCAAGGAAAATTTGTCCGTCTGTAATTGAAATAACGTTAGTTGGAATGAACGCGGATACGTCTCCACCTTGTGTTTCAATAATTGGCAGTGCTGTAAGTGATCCACCACCATGTTCATCACTTAATTTAGCTGCTCTTTCAAGTAATCTACTATGAAGATAAAATACATCTCCAGGATAAGCCTCACGTCCTGGGGGTCTTCTTAATAGCAATGACATTTGTCTATAAGCAACTGCTTGTTTAGACAAATCATCATAAATTATTAACGCATGCATTCCATTGTCTCTAAAATACTCACCCATAGTACAACCTGTGTATGGAGCTAAGAATTGTAAAGGTGCAGAGTCAGATGCAGTAGCAGCAACGATTGTTGTGTACTCCATAGCTCCGGCTTCTTCTAATGTTTTTTGAATTTGTCTTACTGTTGATCTTTTTTGTCCAACTGCAACGTATATACAATACAGTTTTTGTTTTTCATCACCAGATTCATTAATTTTTTTTTGATTTATAATTGCATCTACTGCAACTGCTGTTTTACCAGTTTGTCTATCACCAATAATTAATTCCCTTTGTCCTCTTCCAATCGGAACTAGACTATCAATTGATTTAAGACCAGTTTGCATTGGTTCACTTACTGATTGTCGTGGAATAATACCAGGTGCTTTAACTTCAACCCTACTTTTTTTAATTCCTTTATCTAATGGTCCTTTTCCATCAATAGGATTTCCTAAGCCATCCACTACTCTTCCTAATAATTCTTTTCCAACTGGAGTATCAACAATATTACCAGTTCTTTTTACTACATCCCCTTCTTTGACATTTCTGTCATCGCCAAAAATTACAACACCAACGTTTTCACTTTCTAAGTTTAGAGCCATACCTTTTGAACCATCTGCAAACTCCACCATTTCACCAGCTTGAACATTATCTAAACCATAAATCCTAGCAATACCATCTCCGACTGATAAAACTTGACCAACCTCTGTGACTTCTGCTTTATCACCAAAATTTTTAATTTGTTCTTTTAATATTTTCGTAACTTCTGAAGGATTTATTTCCATTTATGCCTCTATCATTCTATTTTCGATTTGTTGTAATTTATTTTTAATTGAGGTATCGACCATTGTACTTCCTACTTGTACTACCAAACCCCCTATTAAACTTTCATCATGTTTGTAGTTTAATTTTATTTTTGAGCTAAAATTTTTTGTTAACTCCTCTGTAATTTTTTCAATTTCTTCATTAGATAATTGTTTTGCTGATTTTAATTCTGCCTTAAGTTCACCTCTTTTTCTTGAACAAATTTCAATAAAGCTTTTAAGGATACGCTCAATAAAAAAGAAGCGTCTTTTTTGAATTAAAAAACTTAAAAAATTTTTAAATAAAGACTCAAATTTATTATTTTCAGAGATTGTATTGATTACTTTTAGTAAATCTTCTTGGCTAGTAGTTGGATCTTTAATTAAATTAGAAAAATCCTCACTTTGATCAATTAAATTAAGAATAGATGAAGACTGATCTTCGATCTGACTTAAAAGATTGTTTTCCTCTGAAAGTTCAAAAAGTGCGAGAGAATACCTTTCAGCTGAAGTTATTGAAAATCCGGTGTCTTTACTCAACTTGGTTCCTCTATAATGTTGAAGATTATTTAAAAAACACGCCCTAAATAGCATATGACCCTAATGTCTTCAAGTAGCGGATTCGTAAAAAAGGCCTCTTTTTTGCGGTTAATTGAAGTTAATTGGGTCAACATCAACTGAAAGTTTTATTCCAGAAGAAAATTTATATTTTGGAATAATTTTTGCAAGAGAGCTTTGTAGTTTCATAGATTTTAAGCCTCTAATTAAAAATCTAATTCTAAATTTTCTCTTTAATCTAAATAATGGAGCATTTACTGGCCCTAATATTTTTCCTTCTATTTTGTTTTCAATAAAATTTTTAAAATTAATAGCTTCTTTTTCTAATTTAATTTCATTATCTCCCGTTAAGATTAAAGAAATAAACCTTTGAAATGGAGGTAGTTTATTTTTTTTTCTTATCTCCAGCTCTCTTTCTAAAAAAATATCTGGATTTTTACTTGTAATTTCTGAAATCATCTTTGTATTATTTTCATAAGTTTGAAAATATACGGTTGCTGGCTTTCCTGTTCTTCCTGCACGTCCTGAAAGTTGATGATAAAGCTGTAAATTTTTTTCTGCACCTCTTAAATCATGTCCTTGAGATGAAAGATCAATATCAACAACTACAATGCAATTTAAGCTTGGAAAATGAAAACCTTTTGAAATTAATTGGGTTCCAACTAAAATATGTGTTTCATTATTTATAATTTTATCTATTTTTTCTTTAGAATCTTTTTTATTCATTGTGTCACTTGAAAATATCTCTATTTTTTTTCCAGGAAATTTTCTTTTTACCTCTTCTGAAATTCTCTCAACACCAGGACCACTAAAAATAAATTCACAATTACCTTCTTTTGTACAATTTCTTTTAAGATCAGATTTGTAACCACAGTAATGGCATAACAGGTTATTTTTATTTTTATGATAAACTAGATTGATACTACAATTTGGACATGTAAAACTTGTAAAACACTTATTACATAAAGCATTTGGAGAAAAACCTCTTCTATTTAAAAAAAACAAAACTTGATCTTTTTTTTCTAAATGTAAATTAACTTTTTCAATAATTTTATTTGATAGCCATGACTGTTTTTCAAGTTTTGTATTATTTAAATTAATAATTTCATAATTAGGTAATGCTGCGTTTTGATATCTTTCATTTAATCTAGAAACCTCGTATTTACCTTTTTTAATATTTTCAAAAGTTTCTATAGAAGGGACAGCAGTAATCAAATTGATTGGAACGTTTTCAAAAGATGCTCTAGAGATTGCCATATCACGAGCATTATAGGTTATACCTTCATCTTGTTTAAATGATTGATCATGTTCCTCATCGACAATTATCATTCCTAATTTTTTAAATGGTAAAAATAATGAAGACCTTGCACCAATAATTATTTTTATTTTACCGTTAGAAACACCACTCCAAATTAATTCTTTCTTTTTTTTTGAAATACCCGAATGCCAAACCGCAGGTTTGAAACCAAAATATTCTATAAATTTTTGTTCAAACTGACTGGTTAGACCTATTTCTGGTAATAAAATTAATCCTTGAAAACCCTTCTCTATCAATGGTTTTAATGCTTCAAAATAAACTATAGTTTTTCCTGATCCAGTTGTGCCTTGCAAAACATGAACTCTAAATTTTTTATTTGAAATATTCATTTTTTTTAGAGATTTATTTTGATCACTAGATAGCTTGATTAAGTTTTGTTCAATTTTGTTATCGAACATTTGATAAAGTTGAGTTTCTTTGTTCTCTACCGCATTACTACTTAAAAGTACTAACTTTAATGCCATACCCTTTGGGATAAGATTATATTCTGCAAACCAATTTAAAAAATTTATTGTATTTTTTTTTAACGGAGTAACGTCTAATTTCTTGATTACATTTTTAGTCTGAAAATTTTTATTATTATTTTTTTCAAATTCGTCCCAAACAACACCGGTAATTTTTAATTTTCCAAAAGGTACCATTACATAATCACCAACTTTAAGATTTAAACTACTTTCATAAGTAAATGGATGATTAAAAATATTTGGTAAAAGAATCGGATATTTCATATTTTTATAATATGAAAAAAAATTAAGAGTGTATTGCTCTTTTATCTACTGATAAAGCGGCTTCTTTAACTGCTTCAGAAAACGTTGGATGAGCATGACAAGTTCGGGCAATATCTTCTGCACTTGCACCAAATTCCATTGCAACACCGATCTCTGCAATTAATTCTCCTGCATGAGGTCCAATTATATGTGCACCTAATACTTTATCTGTTTGCTCATCAGCTAAAATTTTAACAAAACCTTCTGCATCATCTATG
>CACJGD010000015.1 GCA_902592935.1 uncultured Pelagibacteraceae bacterium
CTCTGATTTTGTAGAGATGTTTGTTGGTGTAGGAGCCTCTAGAGTAAGAGACATGTTTGAGCAAGGTAAGAAAAATTCTCCATGTATAATTTTTATTGATGAAATTGATGCTGTTGGAAGAAGTAGAGGAGCTGGTTTAGGTGGTGGAAATGATGAAAGAGAACAAACATTAAATCAGTTATTAGTTGAAATGGATGGATTTGACACAAACGAAGGTGTTATTATTATTGCTGCAACAAACAGACCAGATGTACTTGATCCAGCTTTATTAAGACCAGGAAGATTTGATAGACAGGTAGTAGTTTCAAATCCAGATATTATTGGAAGAGAAAAAATTTTAAAAGTTCACGTAAAAAAAATAAAAATGTCACCAGATGTTAATCTAAGAACAATAGCAAGAGGTACACCAGGCTTTTCAGGAGCCGATCTTGCAAATCTTGTTAATGAAGCAGCATTATTAGCAGCAAGAAAAAATAAAAGAATTGTAACACTATTAGAATTTGAAGAAGCCAAAGATAAAGTAATGATGGGTGCTGAAAGACGTTCGATGGTCATGACTGAAGATGAAAAAAAACTTACAGCATACCATGAAGGAGGACATGCTTTGGTTTCGTTTAATATGCCTAGTTACGACCCAATACATAAAGCTACTATTATACCAAGAGGAAGAGCTCTTGGAATGGTAATGAATTTACCAGAGAGAGACAAACATGGTTACTCAATAAAATATTTAAAGGCAAGATTGGCAGTTTGTTTTGGAGGTAGAGTTGCTGAAGAATTAATATTTGGAAAAGACAATATATCTACAGGGGCAGGTGGTGGAAGTGGTTCAGATATTAATCAAGCTACACAACTTGCAAGAGCTATGGTAACAAAATATGGTATGAGTGAAGAAATGGGTCCAGTAGAATATGGAGAAAATCAAGAAGAAGTATTTTTAGGAAGATCAGTTACGCAAACTCAATCGGTTTCAGAGGAGGTTGCTCAAAAAATTGATAAAGAAATAAGAAAACTTGTTGATGAAGGATATAATCAAGCTAAGAAAATTTTGACAGAAAAAATAGATGATTTACATAAAATCGCAAAAGCTCTAATAACATATGAAACATTAACTGGTGAAGAAATAGAGAATATAATTAATAAAAATTTATATCCTAAAGATAAAGCTTTAGATAATCCAGAAACAAAAGATGATCAAGACTCAGCTTTGGGTGCCATGGGCTTGAAACCTAAAATTGTTCATTAACAAATAATGCAAAGATATTACACAAGAGCGTGTAATTTCTACTTTGGTAATCAATCAAAAATTTTAGTAAATAAAAAAAAATCAATTCCATTACATCAGATTAAAGAAATTTCTTTTGATCATGTTGAGATTATTACAAGAAAACAGATTAGAAGAATTTCTATAAATCAAGTTAACAAATTACCAAATTACTTAAAAAAAAAAATAAATGCAGATATTAAAAAAATAAATTCAAAAAAAATAAATTTTTCTAATTTTAATTTTAAAAAAATTCCAAATATTTTAGGAGTATTAAATCTTACACCTGACAGTTTTTCAGATGGTGGAAAATTTAATAAAAAAAATAAGGGCATCACTCATGCCATTAGTCTATACAAAAGTGGTGCATCTTTAATAGATGTTGGTGGGGAGTCTACAAGACCAGGATCAAAGCCTGTAAATGAAAAGCAAGAATGGAATAGAATTAATAAGATATTAAAATTAATTGTAAAAAAAATACCAATATCTTTAGACACAAGGAAGTCCATAATTATGGAAAATGGTATTAGAATGGGAGTTAAACTTATTAATGATGTTTCAGGATTAAGTTATGATCCCAAAACAATAAATATTTTAAAAAAGTATAAAATTCCATTTGTAATACAGCATTCAGTTGGGACACCAAAAAATATGCAAAAGAAAGCGAAATATAAAAATGAATTATTAGATATATATGATTATTTTGAAGATAAGATAAAATTAATAAGGTCTAAGGGTATTAAACACAATAATATAATTTTAGATCCTGGAATTGGATTTGGAAAAAATTTGAAACATAATATGAATCTCATAAGAGGTGTTTCTATTTTTCATTCATTAGGTTTTCCTATACTAGTAGGAAATTCAAGAAAAAGTTTTATTAAAGATATATCAAAAAAAAATGATAGCAAAACAAGGATCGGTGGAACTATGGCTTCTTCAATTCATCTTTTAATGCAAGGAATTCAGATTTTAAGAATTCATGATGTTAATGAAGTTAAGCAAGGTATTAAGGTTTTTAACGAGATAGTCAAAAATTAATGACAAAAAAATATTTTGGAACAGATGGAATAAGAGGAGCGGTTAATAGTAAATATATAAATGGAGATATGTTCTTTAAATTTGGACTTGCTAGTGGAACATACTTTAAATCTCAAAAAAAAAAAAAACAAACAGCAATAATTGCAAAAGATACTAGATTGTCAGGATATACACTTGAGCCAGCTCTTGTTTCAGGTTTGGCTTCAGCTGGTATGGATGTTTATACCCTAGGACCCTTACCAACTAATGGGTTGGCTATGCTAACAAAACAAATGAAGGCTAATATGGGCATAATGATCACTGCCTCTCACAATCCACATTTTGACAATGGTTTAAAATTGTTTGGTCCTGATGGAATGAAATTATCAGATAAAATAGAAAAAAAAATTGAGGGACTTATAGATAAAAAAATTTCAAAAAACCTTTCACATTCTGAAAAATTAGGAAGAGTTAAAAGATTAGAAACAGGTACCAAAAAATATATTAAAATATTAAAAAAAAATTTCTCAAAAGAGTTCAATTTAAGAGGACTAAGAATAGTAATAGATTGTGCAAATGGTGCTGGTTACAAGGCAGGTCCTGAATTATTGAAATCATTAGGAGCTAAAGTCATAGCCATAGGTGTTAAGCCAAATGGTTTAAATATCAATAAAAAATGTGGATCAACTTTTCCAAGAAATATTAGATCAGCTGTAAAAAAATATAAAGCACATATCGGAATATCTTTAGATGGAGATGCTGACAGAATTATAATGTGTGATGAAAAAAGCAATATAATAGATGGAGATCAAATTATAGCTGCTTTAGCAACAAGATGGAAAAATAAAAAAATGTTAAAAGGGGGCGTTGTTGGAACATTAATGTCAAATTATGGTTTAGAAAAATATTTTAAATCAAAAGGAATAATATTTTTAAGGGCAAACGTTGGAGATAGATATGTTAAAGAAAAAATGAAAAAATATAATTTTAATTTAGGTGGTGAACAATCTGGACATATTATTTTAGGTAAATTTGCAACTACAGGAGATGGTTTGCTAGTAGCTTTAGAATCTCTTTTTGCTTTAAGAAAAGGAAAAAAAGCAAGTGAATTTTTTGAACAATTTAAGAAAACACCTCAGCTCTTAGAAAATATCGAAGTAAAAGATAAAAATATTATTAATAAACCAGAGATAAAAAAAATTATAAAAAATGCATGTAAATTAATTAAAGGTAAAGGAAGAATTTTAGTAAGAAAATCAGGAACAGAATCTAAAATAAGAGTAATGGGAGAAAGTGAAAATAAAGCTCTTTTATACAAATGTGTAAATATGATTACGAAAAAAATTAAATAAATTGAGACCTAATTCTAAAATTTTGATTATTGCAGGATCTGACTCATCTGGTGGAGCAGGTATTCAAGCTGATATAAAAACTGTTACTGCCCTGGGTTCTTATGCAATGACGGCAATAACTGCAGTTACATCGCAAAATACCACAGGTGTAAAGTCAATTGTTGGGATTAATCCAAAAGAAATTTTTAATCAAATTATTTATAGTTGTAAAGATATAAGACCTGATGCAATAAAAATTGGTATGTTACATTCTTCAGAGGTTATTAGAATGGTACTAAAAGCTTTGGATGTAATCAAAGTTAAAAAAATCGTATTAGATCCAGTGATGGTTGCTAAAGGAGGGGCTAAACTGATAGATAGTAATGCTATTCAACTTTTAAAATTAAAACTAATTAAAAAAGTATCACTTATTACGCCCAATATCCCTGAGGCAGAAATTTTGACTAAAACCAAAATTATAACAAAACAGGATATGATTTTTGCTGCAAATAAACTTATAGGATTAGGAGCTAAAAATGTACTTATAAAAGGTGGCCATTTAAAACATAAAAATGTAATAGATATTTTAATAAACACAAAAGATATACATATCTTTAAAAGCGAGCGACACAAAACAAAGAATACTCATGGCACAGGTTGTACTTTATCTAGCTCAGTTACAACTTTTTTATCATGTGGAAAAACAGTAAAGAAATCTTGTGAGCTTGGAATTAAGTATGTAAATTCTGCAATTAAATCAAACCCGAAATATGGAAAAGGTCATGGCCCAATTAACCATCTCACTTCCTTAAAAGTAAACAGAAAATTTACATAATGAAAAATATAGTTGTTGTTGGATCTCAATGGGGTGACGAAGGTAAAGGAAAAATTGTTGATTGGTTATCCGAACAGGCTGATGTAGTTATAAGGTTCCAAGGAGGTCACAATGCTGGCCATACTTTAGTGATTGATGGTGTTATATATAAATTGAGATTACTGCCATCTGGAATAGTTAGAAAAGGTAAAATATCAATTATTGGTAACGGAGTTGTCGTAGATCCATGGGCTTTATTAGAGGAAATAGAAGAAATAAAATCTAAAGGCGTAGAGGTAAATGTAAATAATTTTATTATTTCAGAGTCTGCAAATTTAATTTTACCTTTTCATAGAGAAATGGATGAGATTAGAGAGGATGCTGCTGGAAAAAGCAAAATAGGAACTACAAGACGTGGAATTGGACCGGCATATGAAGATAAAGTTGGAAGAAGATCTATAAGAGTTATGGATCTAAGATCTGAAAAAAATTTAGATCAAAGACTCGACTCTGTATTAGTTCATCATAATGCGATTAGAAAAGGTCTAGGAAAAAAAATTTTTGAAAAAGATCAGCTTAAATCTGATTTGCTTAAAATAGCACCCAAAATATTAGAATTCTCTCAGCCAGTCTGGTTAAAGATTGATCAGTTTAAAAAACAAAAAAAGAAAATTTTATTTGAAGGTGCTCAGGGAATTTTACTTGATGTAGATCATGGAACTTATCCTTTTGTAACTTCATCTAATACTGTTGCTTCAAGCGCAGCGACAGGAACCGGTTGTGGGCCTAATTCGATAAATTATGTTCTTGGCATTACAAAAGCTTATACAACAAGAGTTGGAGAGGGTCCTTTTCCTACGGAGTTAACAGATGATATCGGTGAACTTTTAGGCACACGTGGTAATGAATTTGGAACTGTTACAAGTAGAAAAAGAAGATGTGGATGGTTTGACGGAGTTTTAGTAAGACAAACAATTAAAGTTTCAGGAATTGATGGAATTGCTTTAACAAAATTAGATGTCCTTGATGAATTAGATGAAATTAAAATGTGTATTGCTTATGAGCTTAATGGTGAGAAAATAGATTATTTACCTGCAGCTGTAGAAGATCAGATAAAAATAAAACCAATTTATGAAACTTTTCCAGGATGGAAAGTTTCTACAAGTGGAATTAAAAATATGAATTCTTTACCTGAAAATGCAAAAAAATATATTTTTGCAGTAGAAAATTTTATTAATGCAAAAGTATCAAGTATCTCAACTAGTCCAGAAAGAGATGATACTATTTTAATTGAAAACCCCTTTGAAGTTTAATTTGCAGGCAATAGGTTTTTTGATTTAGCTAATAGCAGCATATGCTTTTGGAGTTTTTCAAATGCTTTATTTTCTATTTGCCTAACTCTTTCTCTACTAATTTTATATTTTTTACTTAAATCTTCAAGAGTAGTTGGGTCATCATTTAGTCTTCTTGAATATAAAATTTCTTTTTCTCTTTCATTGAGAACTTTAATAGAGTCTTTTAATAAATCTTTTCTTTGCTCCATCTCTTCATGGTGAGCAAACTTTAAATCATGATCAAGCTCTTTATCAACTAACCAGTCTTGCCATTCATCTCCATCTTCACCAACTTGAGCATTTAAAGAGAATTCTTTACCGGAAAGTCTTCTATTCATTGAAACAACCTCTTCTTTACTTACATCAAGCTTATTAGCGATATGATTAACGTGCTCATCTCTTAGGTCACCTTCAGTTTCTGGAGAAATTTGATTTTTAATTTTCTTTAAATTAAAAAATAATTTTTTTTGAGCTGTAGTAGTTCCAATTTTGACCAAACTCCATGATCTTAAAATATATTCTTGTATAGAAGCTTTAATCCACCACATTGCATAAGTTGCCAATCTAAAACCTTTTTCTGGTTCAAATTTTTTAACAGCTTGCATAAGCCCCACATTTCCCTCTGAAATCATTTCATTAACAGGCAATCCATAACCTTTGTAACCCATAGCAATCTTTGCAACCAATCTTAAGTGGCTAGTGACTAATTTTTCTGCAGCTTTAATATTACCAGTTGTTCTCCAATTTTTTGCTAGCATATATTCTTCTTCAGCTGCCAACATGGGAAATTTTTTAATCTGATCTAAATATGCAGATAGACCACCCTCATTAGATAGTGTTGGTAGATTATTGCTTATTGTTGTGCTCATAGCAGTGTTTATTTAATTAATTATACCTAATTTTCAATAATTTATTCTTCAGTGTTTCTAAGCGTTTTTAGAAGATTATTTAGCTCTTGTGGCAAAAGTGAGGAAAAAATCATCTCTTTTTTAGTATGCGGATGTATAAATCCTAAAGTTTTTGCATGCAGGAATTGCCTATTTAATTTAGTAATTGAATTTTTTATATCTAAATCAATATTTTTTAATTTTTTATATTTTTTTTTATATTTATCATCACCTACTAGGCTATTACCTTTATAATTCATATGAACTCTTATCTGATGTGTTCTTCCTGTCTCTAATTTACATTCAACTAAACTTAAAGTTGGTGTTTTCTGATTTTCAAAAATTTCAAGTGTTTTATAATTTGTTATAGCTTTCTTACCTTTGAAACTGCTAACTTCCATAAGCTGTCTATTCTTAGAACTGCGAGTAATAAATGTTTCAATTCTCCCTGAAGATGGTCTTAATTTTCCCCAAATTAAAAGTTGGTATTCTCTTATAATTGTGTGATCACTAAATTGTTTTGATAAATTTTCATGAGTTTCATTATTTTTAGCAATTACAACTAATCCTGAAGTATCTTTATCAATTCTATGAACAATACCAGGTCTTAATTCATCACCTATATTTGACAAAGAGTCTTTATCATAATACATCAATGCATTAACAATTGTCTTATCATAATTTCCAGCCCCTGGATGCATGATTATTCCAGCAGGTTTATTAATTATTAATAAATCATTATCTTCGTATATTATTTCTAATTTAAATTTGTAAGGTTTAAGTGATACAATTTCAGGCTCTGAAATCTTAAGATTTATTGAGTCACCAATTGAGACTTTTTTTGATGGACTCTTAATTATTTCATTATTTAGTGTTAACTTTTCTTTTAAAATTAAATTTTTGATTCTAGTTCTACTAACTAATTCCTCTCTTTTATTAATTAAAACATCAACCCTTAAATTTTTCTCATCTTCTTTGACTATAAAATTAATGTTTTTTTCCATAAAATATAATATTAATACTATATGCGCTTGTAGCTCAACTGGATAGAGCGCCTGACTTCGGATCAGGAGGTTCTGGGTTCGACTCCTAGCAGGCGCACCAATTTATTCACCTATATTTATTAAAGTTCCCTTATCTCTTGCTTTATCAAAAGAGTAATAAAATACAAATATTGATAAAATTAAATAAAACCCGTTAAGATAGATTGCATTTACAATATTTTCATAATTTACCATTCCATTAACCAAGATATTTCTAGTTTCCTCAAAAATATAAACTAATGGAAGAGCGAAAGCGATTGATTGGAAGATTTCTGGTAATGTTTCAACTGGATAGTAAATACATCCAAAAGGTGCCAGTAAAAACATGGTTGACCATGCAATATTCTCAAACGATGGTCCAAATCTTAATAATCCTGCTGAAACAAAAAGACCAAGTGTTATTCCGAATAAATATAGACTCATGAAAAGAAATGCCAAAGGAAGACCAAGTTTTAATAATGAGATACCAAACAATGGAGAAGTTAATAGTATAGCTGGGATCAAACCAATTAATGCTCTAATTAAAGCAGTAAAAACTAGCGAGACAATTATCTCACTAATTTTCATCGGAGCGATAAATAAATTTGTAAAATTTCTACTCCAAATTTCCTCCAGAAATAACATATTAAAGCCAATGCTAGTTCTAAATAAAAAATCATAGAGAATTGCACATGAAAGAATAACTCCTACTGCACCACTGTAATAAGAGCTGTGAGCTGCAAAAAAATTTGAAATAAATCCCCAAAGAGTAATTTGAATTGAAGGCCAATAAATTAAATCTAATATTCTTGGAAATGATCTGGTTATTAAATAAAAGTGTCTTAAAAAAAGACCATAAATTCTAATTAAATTCATATTGATTTTCTCACAATTTCTAAAAATACTTCCTCTAAATTTCTTCTACCATATTTTGTTATTAACTCTTCAGGAGTTCCTCTATCTACTATTAAACCATCTTTCATCATAAGAACAGAACTACATAATCTTTTCACTTCTTCCATGTTATGAGAGGCAAGTAAAACTGATATTTTTTTTTCCTTTTTATAATCCTCTAAAAAAGATCTTACAAAATCCCCTGTTTCAGGATCTAATGAAGCAGTAGGTTCATCCAACAAAAGTACTGTTGGATCATTTATTAGAGCTTTAGCAAGACTTACCCTATTTTTTTGTCCAGATGAAAGTTCTCCAGTAATTTTGTTTAAAAGGTCTTTTAATCTGAGTTTATTTGCAAGGTAATCTATTCGATCATTTAAATTTTGAATGTTATATAACTTTCCATAAACAATTAAATTTTGTTTAACCTTAAGTTTTTTTGGCAATTCAATATATGGTGAAATAAAATTCATTTTATGAAGAAGCGAAATTTTATTTTTTTCAATATTCATTCCGTTGATTAAAACCTTACCACTACTTGGTTTTAATAATCCTAAAATCATTCCAATAGTTGTAGTTTTTCCACATCCATTTGGTCCCAATAAACCAACCATTTCATTTTCATTAATTTTAAAATTTATGCTAGCTACTGCTTCTTTATCTTTATATTTTTTAGAAAGATTGATTACTTCAATAGAATGGGTCATTGATATTGTGATGCTCTTTTTAATCTATCGTTAATAGTTTTGCCAAGCCCTTTGTTTGGAATTTTCTCAACTGCAATTTTCTTAAATCCATCGTTTTTTATTTTTCTTAAAGTTGAGTATAAGTTCTTTGCAGCTTCCTCTATATTTTTCACTTTAGATAAATAATAATAGTTTTTAAAGTTTGATTTTTTTTTCTTAATTAATAAATAAGCCTCATCTTTTTTTGGTTTTTTTACATTAGTTCTTAATGGTATCCCAGGTGAGTAATGTAAAGGAAATAAACCAGGCGATAATTTTTTTTTTGAATTTATATTAATTAATAATTTTTTATTTAAAACATTTTCAATTTTTTTGGTATCTAGACCTCCATATCTTAAAAGCGAGGGTTTTTCTAAAAGATTTAATATTGTGGATTCAACTCCAATTTTGCTTCTTCCGCCATTTAAAATATATTTTATTTTTGAACCAAATTCTTCTTGTACATCAGATGGTTTAACTGAACTTAATCTTGAGGATATATTTGCGCTGGGTGCAGCTATTGGATAATCTAAATTTTTTAATAAATTTCTAAACAATTTATGTTTAGGAAAGCGTACGGCAATACTTTTTTTATTATTAGTGACATATTTTGATATTTTCGAGTTTTTTCTTAATTTCAAAACATAAGTTATTGGTCCTGGAGAGAATTTTTTATAAAGTTTTTCTAAATTATCGTTGATATCGCAGTCTCCTTTAAGTCTATCAATATTATAGTAATGGACAATAAGCGGATTGTTTAAAGGTCTATTTTTAAGACTAAATATTTTCTTAACGGCACTATTTGAGTATGCGTTTGCAGCTAGCCCATAAACAGTTTCTGTTGGTACTGCAACACAATGATTATTATCTAAATATTTTTTTGCTTTTTTGATATTTGATTGAATAGATTTCATGTATTAATAATTATTATTATATGAAAGATAAAATTTTACCACCTGATTATGATCAGTTCTCAATTGAGGAACTTACAGAAAAAGCAAATAAGATTATAGAGTCTCTAGAAAGGGAAAATGATTTAAGTAATTCAGTTGGCAGTTATCAAGAACTTCTATTAATAAACAATATTATTGAAAAAAAATTTTATAAAAATTTTAAATCTATTGGGGAAGAGACAAATAAAAAGATTAAAGAGATAACTAAAAAAAATGAAAATACAGCTTAATAAAATTGCTAAGGATACTAATAAATTTCTTAAAAAATATATTAATTCACAAAAATATTCTCATTTAATGTCTCCTATGAAGTATGGTTTATTTCCAGGTGGAAAAAAAATTAGATCTAAAATCTTAATTGACTTAGGGTCATTATTTTCAATTGATTATAAAACATTAATAATAATTGGGTCGGCTGTTGAATGTATTCATGCTTATTCACTTATTCATGACGATCTACCTTGCATGGATGATGATAATATAAGAAGAGGCAAACCTTCAACTCACATTAAATTTGGTGAGTCTACAGCGGTCTTAGCAGGAAATTCATTATTAACCTTGGCATTTGAAATTTTATCAAATCCCAAATTGAAATTAAATGAAAAGATTAAAATAGATTTAATCAAAAAGTTGTCAGAATGCTCAGGTCATCTAGGTATAGCTGGAGGGCAATATTTAGATTTAAGCTACGAGAGAAAGAAAATATCAAAGAAGAAAATATTAGAAATGGAAATAAAGAAAACTGGAATGTTATTTAGTTTTTGTTGTGCTGCTCCAGCAATAATTAAGAAAAAAACAATTAAAGAAATTAAATTTTTTGAGAATATTGGATCAAAAATTGGTCTCTTGTTCCAAATAGCTGATGATTTAATTGATCTGAAAAGTAATTCTAAGGAAGCTGGAAAAAAAACAGGAAAAGATCAAAAAAAAGGCAAGGCAACGCTTATAAATTTAATAGGCCATGATGACTCAGTTAAGTATTGTGATAAGATAATAAAAGATGTTAATAAGAATTTAAGCAAATACGGTTTAAGATCTAAAAAAATTAAAGAAACAATGGAATATATATTGAATAGAAAAAAATGAAGAAAAATTATCAATTTTTAAATGATATAAACTTTCCATCTGATTTAAGAAAAGTTTCTGAAAATAATTTACAAAAAGTTGCAGATGAGGTGAGGGAGGAAATGATAGATGCTGTTTCAGAAACAGGAGGTCACCTAGGTGCTGGTTTGGGAGTGGTTGAATTGACAGTCGCACTTCATTATGTTTTTGATACTCCAAATGATAAATTAATATGGGATGTGGGCCATCAATCTTATCCACATAAAATTCTAACTGGAAGAAAAGATAAAATTAGAACTTTACGACAGGGCGATGGTTTATCAGGTTTTACTAAAAGATCTGAAAGTGAATATGATCCATTTGGAGCAGCTCACAGTTCAACATCTATTTCCTCTGCATTAGGAATTGCCGAAGCAAATAAATTAGAAAATAAATCTTCCAATGTAATAGCTGTTATAGGTGATGGAGCAATAAGCGCAGGCATGGCTTACGAAGCCATGAATAATGCTGGAGTATCTAAGACAAAAATGATTGTTATTTTAAATGATAATGACATGTCAATTGCAAAGCCAGTTGGAGCAATGAGAACTTACTTAGCAAAATTATTTACTGGTAAAATATATTTTAGTCTTAGAGAAACCTTAAAGTTAATTACATCTGCATTTTCAAAAAGATTTAGTGCTAAAGCAGGAAAAGCAGAGGATTTTTTCCGTTCAGCAGTTACTGGAGGTACATTGTTTAGTTCACTTGGTTTTTATTATGCAGGTCCTATAGATGGTCACGATTTATCAAGCCTAGTTCCAATTTTAAAAAATGCAAAAGAATCAAGACATGAAGGTCCTATAATGATACATATCAAAACTCAAAAAGGAAAAGGTTATTCTTATGCAGAAAAGGCAAATGACCATTATCATGGAGTGTCAAAATTTAATGTTGAGACTGGCGAACAAGTAAAGAGCAAATCAAACCTTCCGGCTTATACAAAAGTATTTGCAAACACGTTAGTTAAACACGCCAAAAAAGATAGCAAAATAGTAGGAATAACAGCGGCGATGCCAGGAGGAACTGGTATGGATATTTTTGGGAAGGAGTTTCCAAATAGAATGTTTGATGTAGGAATAGCAGAACAACATGCAGTAACTTTTGCAGCTGGTCTAGCAACCGAGGGATATAAACCATATGCTGCAATTTATTCTACATTTTTACAGAGAGCATATGATCAAGTTGTCCACGATGTTGCCATCCAAAGTTTACCAGTTAGATTTGCGATAGATAGAGCAGGATTAGTTGGTGCTGACGGATCAACACATGCTGGTTCATTTGATATAACTTACTTATCAACTCTGCCTAACTTTGTAGTAATGGCAGCAAGTGATGAAGCTGAACTAGTTAAAATGATTAATACTTCAGTAGATATAAATGATAGACCTTCTGCAATTAGATATCCAAGAGGAACAGGAGTAGGTGTTGATCTTCCATCTATAGACGAAAAAATTGAAATTGGTAAAGGCAGAGTCGTTCAACAAGGGACACAAGCTTGTGTTTTAAACCTCGGTACTCGACTTGAAGAGTGTAAGTTAGCTGTAGAGGAATTAAAAGCAAAAGGAGTTTCAACAACTTTGATAGACGCTAGATTTGCTAAGCCTTTAGATGAACAACTTATATTAAAATCTGCTAATGAACATGAGCTAATGATAACTGTTGAAGAAGGATCAATAGGAGGTTTTGGTTCTCATGTAAAAAATTTATTAGCTGAAAAAGGAGTATTTGATAAAGGTTTAAAATTTAGATCAATGACTTTACCAGATGAATTTATTGAACAAGATGATCCAAAAAAAATGTACGATAAAGCTGGATTAAATAGCTCTCAAATTTCTAAGAAAATTGCTGATATTTTGTTTCAAAAGGAGACAATAAGAGTTGTGAAAAATTAATTTAAGCTAACTACACTGGGCTTTATTCATTAAGTAGTGGTCAAGTAAAACACAGCTCATCATAGCTTCTCCAATTGGTACAGCTCTAATTCCTACACAAGGATCATGTCTACCTTTAACAGATATTGAAGTATTTTTCCCAAATTTATTTATAGTTTTTCTACTAGATAAAATTGATGATGTTGGCTTGACAGCAAAAGATGCAATAATTTCTTGGCCCGTAGAAATTCCACCAAGAATTCCACCTGCGTTATTTGAATTGAATTTTAATTTTTTTCCTTTTGAAGAAATTTCATCTGAATTTTGTTCTCCACTTAATTGTGCTGAGTTCATTCCTGCACCAATATTTACACCTTTAACTGCATTAATACTCATTAGACCTGAAGCTATGTCAGTATCCAATTTTGAATAAATTGGGGCACCTAAACCAACTGGTATACCTCTTGCTCTTATTTCAATCACTGCTCCACATGAGGATCCTAATTTTCTTACACCAAGCAAATATTTTTCCCATAATTTAATCATTGATTTATCTGGACAAAAAAATGGATTTTTTGAAATTACTTTATCGTTCCATTGGCTTGTATCACATCCAAGAATTCCTAGCTGTGTTACTGCTCCAATTACTTTAAATTTTTTACCTAATTTTTTTTGAAGCACAACTTTTGCTATTGCACCGGCTGCAACTCGTGCAGCAGTTTCTCTAGCAGAAGATCTACCACCACCTCTATAGTCTCTAATTCCATATTTTTTAAAATAAGTAAAATCTGCATGACCTGGTCTGAACTTATCTTTAATATTACTATAATCTTTGGATCTCATATCTTTATTGTAGATAATGAGAGAAATAGGTGTTCCCGTAGTTTTACCCTCAAATACTCCTGACAATATTTGAACTTTATCATCCTCTTTTCGCTGAGTTGTAAATTTAGATTGTCCTGGTTTTCTTTTGTCTAATTCTATTTGAATATCTTGCTCTTTAAGGTTTATGTTTGGAGGACAACCATCAACAATACAACCAATTGCAGGCCCATGAGACTCTCCCCAAGTTGTGAAACGAAATAGCTTTCCAAAAGTATTAAATGACATTAATTATATTATATAGATTATTTTGTTTAAATTATGAATCAAAAAAACTCTTTAGGTCTTAATAGTTGCTTTCTTGATATAGATGATCCAATTCAATTATTTCATGAATGGATGGAGGAAGCTAAGAAAACTGAGCCAAATGATCCAAACGCTGTTGCTTTGGCCACATCAAATCAAAACAACATTCCTTCAGTTAGAATGGTTTTACTTAAAGATTTCAACAAAGATGGATTTGTATTTTATACAAATTTAAATAGTCAAAAGGGAAATGAATTAAAAAAAAATCCATATGCTGCGATGTGTTTCCATTGGAAAAGTCTCTTAAGACAAATAAGAATTAATGGAAAGGTTACATTAGTTTCTGATCAGGTTGCAGATGAATATTATTCATCTAGAGCGTATGAAAGTCAAATAGGAGCATGGGCTTCTAAGCAAAGTGAAGAATTAAATTCGCGAGAACAATTGTTAAAGTCCATACAAGATTACAAAAAAAAACATAGCAACAAATCAGATGTACCAAGACCAAGTCACTGGTCTGGATGGATTTTATCTCCAGATAGTATTGAATTTTGGCTAGATGGTGAGAACAGAATTCATGAGAGATTAAAATACAATAAAGATAACTCTGGAAAGTGGATAAAATCTTTACTAAGTCCTTAAAAATTTCTTGATAAACTAAATGATGTTAATCTTTTAAGAATATTTTTTTCTTTAGAATCTTTAAATACACTTAAAGAATTTGAGGCTAAATTTATATAGTGCTGTGCTTTTTGATAGCATTCCTGAATTATTTTATACTTGTTTATGAGAGCAATAATTTCATTAAATTCATCTTTTGTTCTTAACTGTTTTTTAAACATATTAAATAAAATTTTCTTTTCATCACTTCCTAATTTTTGAAAAAGTAAAATTATTGGTAAGGTAATTTTTCCCTCAAAAAAATCTTGACCAATTTTTTTACCAAATAGTTTTAGCTCAGCATTATAGTCTAGTGTGTCATCTGCTATTTGAAAAGTTAATCCCAAGTTTCTTCCATAAAATTCTAAAGCATCTTTTTCTTTATTTTCTGCATCAGATAAAATTGCGCCGACTTTAGTTGCCGCTGCAAATAACTCAGCAGTTTTAGCTGAGATTATTTTTAAATATGTTTCTTCCAGCATATCAACTTCACCTTTGTGTTGAAGTTGCAAAACTTCTCCTTGAGCAATTTTAGATGAAGTGGAAGACAATAATTTTAAAACTTCTAGGTTTCCGTCTTCTACCATCATTTCAAAACATCTGCTCAATAGATAATCACCTATTAAAACTGAGGAATGATTATTCCAAACTTTGTTTAAAGTTTCTTTCCCTCTTCTAACAGTGCCTTCATCAATTACATCATCATGCATTAACGTTGCGCTGTGAATTAATTCAACACATGCAGCTAAATTTATATCTCTAGAGCCTTTAGAGTAACCGCATAATTTTGCACTACCCAATGTTAGTAAAGCTCTTAGTCTTTTTCCTCCAGTTTCTATGTGATAATCTGTCATTTTTTGAACCAGCTGTACGTCACTAGATAATTTTGATTTTATTTTTTCTTCGGTTAAAACCAGTTTTTCTTCAACCGAGTCTTTAAGCTGAAAATATGAATCATTTATCTGATTTTTAAGCTGTACAACTGTTCCCATAACATTTTTAAATTAGTATAATTTGTTTATATATATTACTTATCAATTGACGCACCAGTTTCTTCAATTATAAGTAGTCTTTATATTCAATAAATAATTCTATAAGACTTACCTATGTTCTCTTTTTTTAAAAAGAAAAAAATTGTTGCTCACTTAAAATTAAGTGGAGTTATTGGTAATGCTGGAAAATTTAAACAGGGTATTGATTTTGCAGGTCAAGAAGAACTGATTAAAAAGGCTTTTTCTCTAAAAAAAGCGGCATGTGTTGCTATATCAATCAATTCTCCAGGAGGATCACCAGTTCAATCTCATTTAATCTACAGTTTTATTAGGCAACAAGCAAAAAAACACAAAAAAAAAGTTATTGTATTCGCTGAAGACGTAGCAGCTTCTGGTGGTTATTTGATTTCTTGTGCTGGGGACGAAATTTATGCAAATTCAAGTTCAATAATTGGATCTATAGGGGTGATATATTCTTCTTTTGGATTTACTGAGTTGATAAAAAAAATTGGGGTTGAAAGAAGAGTTCATACTGCTGGTAAAAATAAAAGTACACTTGATCCATTTTTAGAAGAAAAAAACGAGGATATTGAAAGATTAAAAAATATTCAATTGGATCTTCATAAAGACTTTATAAATGTTGTTGAAAAAAGCAGAGGACCAAAATTAAACAAATCTGATGTAGAACTTTTTTCAGGTGAGTTTTGGTCAGGAAGTAAAGCAAAAAATTTAGGATTGATTGACGGAATAGGTAATGCACATGAAATATTAAAGGATAAATTTGGTGAGGATGTAATTATTAAAAAATTTGAAAAATCAAAAGGATGGTTAAGTCAAAAACTTTCTTCATCCAGCAATCAAGTAGATCAAATAGCAAGTATTTTAGATGAAAGATCAATTTGGCAAAGATATGGTTTCTAAAGCAAAAAAAGAAAAAAAAAAAATTCAAACATTCCAAGATACAATTTTAAATCTTCAGAAATTTTGGAGTAAAAAAGGATGCGTTATTCTTCAGCCTTACGATATTGAGGTTGGTGCGGGAACTTTTCATCCAGCTACCACCTTAAGATCACTTGGAAATAAACCATGGAAAGCAGCTTACGTACAACCATCAAGAAGACCCACAGATGGAAGATATGGAGATAATCCAAACAGGTTACAACACTATTATCAATTTCAAGTTTTAATTAAACCTTCCCCTGAAAATATAAAAAAACTTTATCTAAATAGTTTATCTACTATAGGAATAGATCATAATGATCATGATATTAGGTTTGTTGAAGATGATTGGGAAAGTCCAACATTAGGTGCTGCAGGATTGGGATGGGAAGTATGGTGTGATGGAATGGAAATTACTCAATTCACCTATTTTCAACAAATGGCTGGATTTGACTGTAAACCTGTATCAGTTGAAATCACTTATGGCTTAGAAAGGATTTGTATGTTCACTCAAAAAGAAAAAAATGTTTATGATTTATTGTGGAATGATGAAGGTGTAAAATATCACGAAGTTTTTCATCAAGCCGAAAAAGAATTTTCAGCATACAATTTTGAACACGCGAATGTAGAAACACTTTTGAAAATGTTTGAAATGCATGAGTCTGAGGCAAAAGATTTGGTAGAAAAAAAAATTTCTTTACCAGCATATGATCAATGTTTAAAAGCCAGTCATGTGTTTAATATTTTAGATGCAAGAGGTGCAATCAGTGTTGCACAAAGAGCAGGTTATATAGCTAGAATAAGAGATATTACAAAATCTGCAGCAGGCGTATGGTTAGATAGTCAAAAATAATGTCAGAGTTTTTTTTAGAATTATTTAGTGAGGAAATACCTTCAAATCTTCAACAAAATTTAAGGAAAGACTTACTTAAAAGTTTTAATGATTTTTTTTTAGAAAAATCAATTTTATTTAAAAAAAGCTCATCATACTCAACACCAAACAGACTAGTGGTATTGTTTGAAGGTGTTCAAAAAAATGTTGTACTAAAATCTGAGGTGATTAA
>CACJGD010000016.1 GCA_902592935.1 uncultured Pelagibacteraceae bacterium
AAAATAGAAATTTACCAAATCAGACAACAGGACTTGTGATAACAAAAATTGCAAACAACAGCCCTTTAGCAAATTCAATAGAGCTTAACAGTATTATTATTGAAGCTCAGAAGAAAAAAATTAGATCAGCTAACGACTTAAGAGATATTACTAAAGAAGTTCTTAATTCAAATCAAAAGACAGTTTTGCTCGCAATCTATAATAATCAAAATCAAAGACGATACATTGGTGTTAAGTTAGACTAATAATGGATTTAAAATCCAAGATAATATTAATATCTGGACCCACAGCCTCAGGAAAATCAAGTTTTGCGATTAAAGTTGCAAAAAAAATCGATGGAGAGATTATTAATGCAGACAGCATGCAAGTATACAAACAGCTTAAAATCTTGTCAGCTAGACCAGATCCAAAAAAATACCAGAAAATAAAACATCACTTATATGGTTTTCACAATGTAACAAAAAACTTCTCCACAGGTGATTGGCTTAAGCTAGTAATTAAAAAAATTAGGGAAGTTCAAAAAAGAAAAAAAACTCCGATTCTTGTTGGAGGGACAGGTTTATACTTTAAAGCTTTAACTGATGGTTTAGTTAAAATACCAAATATTTCATTAAAATTAAGAAATCAAATTAGAGGTTTGCAAAAAAAACTTGGACAAAAGAAGTTTTTTGAAAAACTATTAAAATTAGATCCATCCTCAAGAGGAAAAATAAACTCTACAGACGCTCAAAGATCTATTAGAGCTTATGAAGTTAAAAAGTTTACAAAAAAATCTCTACATGAATGGTTTAAAAACACAAAATCAAACTTTGTGGAAGATGATTTTTTTAAAGTCTATATTGATTTTCCTAGACAAGAATTAATTGAGCGTATCAATACAAGAACAAGGGATATGATAGAAAATGGGGTAATAAAAGAAGTAAAAGATTTCATAAAGCTAAGAGTTAGAAAAGATAAAAGTGCCAACAAAGCCATTGGAGTTTATGAAATTAGAGAATATTTAAAAAAACAAAAAAATTTGAATGATACAGAAGAAAAAATAGCCATAAAAACTAGACAATACGCCAAAAGACAAAGCACTTGGGCTAGAGGCAACATGTTGAGTTGGATTAAACTTAAGCCAAAAGACTTAAATAAATTTTTGAAAAAAATTTAAATTTTTCATTCTTAAACTTGACCAATGAGTACAACTTCAGCTAGATTGGCTAATGCCAAAATTATTAACTGGAGCAGAAATTGTATTTAAATGTCTTGAAGACCAAAAAGTAGAACATATCTTTGGTTATCCAGGTGGCGCAGTGTTACCAATTTATGATGAATTAAAAAATCATCCTTCTATAAAACATATATTAGTTAGACACGAACAAGGTGCTGGTCATGCAGCTGAAGGTTATGCGAGATCATCAGGAAAACCGGGTGTAGTTTTAGTTACATCTGGCCCTGGAGCGACTAATGTTGTTACAGCTTTAACAGATGCTTATATGGATTCGGTACCATTAGTTTGTATTTCTGGTCAAGTTCCAACACACCTAATTGGAACCGATGCTTTTCAAGAATGTGATACTACAGGAATAACAAGACCTTGTACGAAGCATAATTGGTTAGTTAAAGATATAAATGATCTTTCAAAAGTGATGCATGAAGCTTTCAGAGTTGCAACAACAGGAAGGCCTGGACCAGTTTTAATTGATATTCCAAAGGATATTCAGTTTGCTAAAACAAAATATAAGAAACCAAATAAAGAAAAAAAATTAAATGGAAAATCGCATAATAAATTTTCTAAAGACCAAATTGATGAATTTGTAAAATTATTAAAGAAATCTAAAAAACCAATAATTTATAGTGGTGGAGGAGTGATTAACTCAGGGCCAAAAGCAAGTCAAGCTCTTAGAGAGTTTGTTGAGATAACTGGTTTTCCAATTACTTCTACACTTCAAGGTTTAGGCGCTTATCCTGGAGATGATAATCAATTTTTAGGCATGCTAGGAATGCACGGAACCTATGAAGCAAATAATGCTATGCATGATTGTGATCTTTTAATTAACATCGGCGCAAGATTTGATGACCGTATTACTGGGAAGATAGATGAGTTTTCGCCAAATTCAAAAAAGGTTCATATTGATATTGATCCATCGTCAATTAATAAAATTATTAAGGTAGATCTTGCAATTGTAGGAGATGTTACAAGTGTAATTAGTAAAATAAATAAAACAATTACAAAAAGTAAAAATGGTCACAGCAAATCAAATAAATCAAATATTGCTAAATGGTGGGAACAAATTGAAAAATGGAGAGAAAAAGACTCTCTTAATTTTATAAATAGTAGTGAGAGTATTAAACCACAACATGCTGTTAGAAGACTTTATGAATTAACTAAGGATAAAGATACTTATGTTACTACTGAAGTTGGACAACATCAAATGTGGGCTGCACAACATTATAAATTTAATAAACCAAACAGATGGATGACATCTGGTGGTTTAGGAACCATGGGATATGGATTACCAGCAGCAGTTGGCGTACAAATTGCTCATCCTGAAAAACTTGTAATAGATATTGCAGGAGAAGCTTCAGTATTAATGACCATGCAAGAAATGTCTACGGCAGTTCAATACAATCTTCCTATAAAAATATTTATTTTGAACAATCAATATATGGGAATGGTTAGACAATGGCAGGAGTTACTTCATGAAAAAAATTATTCTGAGAGTTATTCTGAAGCATTACCAGATTTTATGAAAATGGCTGAAGCATATGGATGCAAAGGAATTAAAGCAGATAATCCAGCTGATCTTGACGATAAAATTCAAGAAATGATCGATTACGATGGACCAGTTATATTTGATTGCCATGTTGATCCTAATGAGAATTGCTTCCCAATGATCCCATCTGGAAAACCACATAATCAAATGATCTTAGGTCCAAATGATCAAGAGGAAAATAAAATCAAAGGAAAAGGCAAGGCCTTAGTGTAATCATAATGCCGAAATCAAAGTCAGCTTACAGCATACCTACGAAGAAACAAAAACCAGATACGTATATTTTTGTGGTTTGGGTAGATAATGAGGCCGGAGTTCTTGCTAGAGTAGTAGGTCTTTTTTCAGGTCGAGGATATAATATTGAGTCATTAGCTGTTGCTGAGGTTGATGCAGTTAAAAATATTTCAAGAATAACAATCGTTACTACTGGAACACCTCAAGTAATTGATCAAATAAGACTTCAATTAACTAAATTAGTACCTGTGCATAAAGTTGCTGAGTTTAAAAGAGAAGATAAGGGTGTAATATTTAAAGAAATGGCATTATTTAAAGTTGCAGGAAAAAGAAATAAAATTCAAAAATGCTTAAATGCTTGTAAAAAATTTAATCCCGTAATATTAGATGAGACTAAAAATTCAGCTGTAATTCAAATAACTGCTCTTAGAAGAGAAATTGATAAAATGAATAAAAAATTAAAGCCCTTAGGACTTATTAGTACTTCGAGAACTGGGGCAGTAGCTATGACTAGAGGTGCTAAAATATTTAATTAATTTAATAGGAGATACGATATGAAAATGTTTTATGAAAAAGATGCAGATGTAAATCTGATTAAAAGCAAAAAAGTTGCTATTTTTGGTTATGGAAGTCAGGGACATGCTCACGCATTAAATTTAAAAGACAGCGGAGTAAAAGATATTGTTGTAGCTTTGAGAGAAGGTTCGTCAAGTGCAGCAAAAGCAGAGTCAAAAGGATTAAAAGTAATGAATTTATCAGATGCTGCTGAATGGGCAGATGTAGTAATGATTCTTACACCAGATGAACTTCAGGCAGAAATTTATAAAAATCATATTGAGCAAAGAGTAAGAGAGGGAACAAGTATTGCATTTGCTCATGGTTTAAATGTTCATTACGATTTAATAAAAGCTAGAAAAGATTTAGATGTATTTATGGTTGCTCCAAAAGGACCTGGTCACTTAGTTAGAAGTGAATATGAAAAAGGAGGAGGTGTACCTTGTTTATTTGCTGTACATCAAGATGGTTCAGGAAAGGCAAGAGATTTAGCATTGTCGTATGCTTCAGCAGTTGGTGGAGGAAGATCAGGAATTATCGAAACAACATTTAAAGATGAAGTTGAAACAGATTTATTTGGTGAACAAACTGTATTGTGTGGAGGGCTTGTTGAATTAATTAAAAACGGTTATGAAACTTTAGTTGAAGCAGGGTATGAGCCAGAAATGGCATATTTTGAAACAGTGCATGAAGTTAAACTAATTGTTGATTTAATTTATGAAGGTGGAATTGCTAATATGAATTATTCTATTTCAAATACTGCTGAATATGGCGAATATCAATCAGGACCAAGAATAGTCAATAAAGACGAAACAAAAAAAAGAATGAAAGAAGTTTTGGCTGAAATTCAATCTGGAAAATTTACTAAAGAGTGGATGGATGAATGTAAAAATGGTCAAAAGAATTTTCTTGCTACAAGAGCTAAATTAGCTGAACACCCGGTTGAAAAAGTTGGTGCAGAGCTTAGAGCTATGATGCCTTGGATTAGTAAGAAAAAATTAGTTGATAGTGATAAAAGTTAAATTTCATCAGTAAATTATTACTACTATAAATCGATTATTTCACTTATACTTTTTTAAATAAATTTTAAAAATGAGGGGAATAATGAAGACTAAAAATATAGTAAGAATACTATTGTCATTAGTTCTAGTATTTGGATTTTCTTCAGCATGGGCAAAAACAATTAAATGGTCTATGCAAGGAGACAGTCTAACACTAGATCCACATGCACAAAATGAAGGTCCAACTACTCAGGTTTCAAGACAGGTTTACGAAGCGCTTGTTCAAAGGGGCTTAGATATGAAAATTGGACCGGCTTTAGCAACAAAATGGAAAGCGACCGATCCAAATACTTGGATATTTACTCTGAGAGAAGATGCTAAGTTTTCAGATGGTTCTGGAATGACATCTGCAGATGTTGTTTTTAGTATATTAAGAGCAAAACAAAGAACTTCTGACTTTAAAGAGTATATTAGTACAGTGTCAAATGTTGAGGCGGTTGGTGATTACGCTGTTAAAATTACAACAAGCAAACCAAACCCAATTCTTTTAAACCAGCTATCAAACATTTTTATAATGTCTAAAGCTTGGTCAGAAGAAAACTTTGCAATGTCACCGCAAAATTGGGATGCAGGACAAGAAACTTTCTCTGCTACTAATGCTATGGGTACTGGTCCTTTTAAAATCACTTTAAGAGAACCTAATACTAAGACAGTGTTTAAAAGAAATAAACACTGGTGGGGTGAGATGAAAGATAAAAAAGTAACTCAAATTGAATTACTTCCAATTAAAAATGCAGCTACAAGAGTTGCAGCTTTATTGTCAGGAGAAATTGATTTAGTTACTGATGCGCCAGTTCAAGATTTAAAAAGAATTGGATCTTCTTCAAGTCACAAAGTTGAAAGTACAGCTCAAATGAGAACTATTTTCTTAGGTATGGATCAAGCAGCCGATAAGCTTAGAACTGGTAATACAGGTGATAATCCATTCAAGAAAAAAGAGGTAAGACAAGCACTTTATCAAGCAATTGATATTGAGGCGATCAAGAAAAAAGTTATGAGAGGTTTAAGTGAACCAGCAGGTATTATAACTTTTCCTGGTGTAAATGGATATACAGAAGATCTTGATAAAAGACTACCTTATGATGTTAACGCTGCAAAAAAACTTTTAGCTGATGCTGGTTATCCAAACGGTTTTGACGTTGAACTTAGATGTCCTAACGATAGATATGTAAACGATGAAGCGATTTGTACTGCTGTTGTTGGAATGTTGGGTAAAATTGGAGTTAATGTAAACTTATTTGCTCAAACCAAAAGTAAACACTTCAAAGAGCTTAAAGATAATCAAGGTGATTTCTATATGCTAGGATGGGGTGTTCCAACGTTAGATAGTCATTACGTTTTCCATTATCTATATGAGTCTGGAGCTAGCTGGAACAAAGTTAACTTTAGTAATGCAGAAGTAGATGCTGCAATTAGAGTTATGGAAGGTGAAGTTGATTTAGATAAAAGAAATGCAGCAATTGCAAAAGCTTGGAAAATTGTAAAAGATGATATTTCTTATCTTCCTTTACATCACCAAGTAATTTCTTGGGCATCTAAAAGCAATGTTAATGTTCCTATTAGGCCTAATAACGAGCCATTATTTAGGACTGCTACTCTTAACTAATTAATATTTATTACAAGCCCCTTAAAAATTAAAGGGGCTTGTAAATTTAAACCTTCATAAATTGATAAAATATTTTTTTAAAAGACTGTTCCAATCTGCTCTAGTGATGCTAGTCGTCGCTTTTGTATCATTCTCATTATTTAATTTTGTTGGTGATCCAATAAACAATATGGTTGGTGAAGAAACTTCTGATGAAGAAAGAGCTGAGTTGAGAGAAACGCTGGGATTAATGGATCCAATTCATATTCAGTTTTCAAGATTTATTGTTAATGCATCAAAAGGAGAGTTTGGAATTTCTTATCAATTAAGAAGACCTGTTTCTGAATTAATTGTTGAAAGATTGCCAGCCACAATAGAACTTGTAGTTATTTCAGCACTAATTGCACTAATAACTGGAACATTATTGGGTGTTTACACAGGAATAAATCGAAAAGGTTTTTTGAGTGATTTTGTCTTAGCCATCTCATTGTTAGGGGTTTCACTCCCCACATTTGTAATTGGTATATTATTTATATATTTGTTTGCAGTAATATTAGGAATATTACCTTCTTTTGGAAGAGGCGAGGTTGTTAATTTAGGTTTTTGGAGTACAGGATTTTTAACAGTTTCAGGACTGAAAGCAATTATACTTCCCTCAGTAACATTAAGTCTTTTTCAAATGACATATATCATAAGGCTTGTGCGTGCAGAGATGATGGAAATACTTCAGACAGATTATATTAAATTTGCACGTGCAAGAGGTATAAGTGAAAATAGTATTAAATATAAACATGCATTAAAAAATGGTTTGATACCAGTAATAACTATTGCAGGTATTAATATTGGAACTCTAATTGCGTTTTCAATTATTACTGAAACTGTTTTTCAATGGCCTGGGATGGGTTTTTTATTTATTCAAGCAGTTCAATTCGTCGATATACCAATCATGTCAGCTTATTTGGTTTTTATAGCTTTTGTTTTCGTGATGATAAATTTTATAGTCGATATTCTTTATTATTTAATTGACCCAAGAATAAGAGTTAAGGGAGATGTTGCAAGTGGATAACAAATCATTAAGTACTTGGGAAAGAATAAAAGATAGTGATATTTATCATAGCTTTATTAAATCTCCTACTGCGATTGTATCATCTACTATTTTATTTATAATTTTTTTCTGCTCTTTTTTTGTTGAGCTTATTACACCTTATAATCCTTTTGATCCATCTTCCTTATCACTTATGGATGCATTCACACCACCATCATGGACCGAAGATGGTCTAGCTAAATTTATTTTAGGTACCGACGGACAAGGAAGAGATATGTTGTCTACAATTTTATACGGATGTAGAATTTCCCTGATTGTAGGCTTTTCTGCAATAATCTTTAGTTTAATTCTTGGAGTTGGATTGGGATTAACGGCTGGATTTTTTGGTGGAAAATATGAAATGATAGTGATGAGATTAACAGATGTTCAATTAACAGTACCAAGTATTTTGATGGCATTGTTGGTTGATGGAATAGCAAGAGGATTAATCTCGAGAGAAATGCATGATGAAATGGCAATTTATGTCTTAATATTTGCTATTGGAATTTCAGAGTGGCCACAATTTGCAAGAGTTTCTAGAGCTGCAACTTTAGTAGAAAAAAATAAAGACTATGTTTCAGCATCAACAATAATTGGGGTCTCAAATATAATTATTATGTTTAAACATATCTTACCAAATATTTTAAGACCGGTGTTAGTAATTGGAACCATTGGTCTAGCACTTGCTATTTTAGCAGAGTCTACTTTAAGTTTTTTAGGAGTTGGCGTACCTCCAACAACACCTTCTTTAGGGACATTGATACGACTTGGGAATGACTTTTTATTTTCAGGAGAATGGTGGATTACTTTTTTTCCAGCAATTTTCTTGGTAATTTTAGCATTTTCAATCAATTTATTAGGAGATTGGATGAGAGATACTTTAAATCCAAAATTAAAAAAATGACATTTTTAAAAATAAAAAATCTTAGTGTTGATTATCAAATGAGAAAAGAAACAGTTAACGCTGCTAAGAATGTAAATATTGAAGTAAACAAAGGAGAAATTTTAGGATTAGTTGGAGAGTCTGGTTCAGGAAAAAGTACAGTAGGAAATGCTATTATAAATTTAATAGATGAACCAGGTAAGGTTTCTAGTGGCTCAGTTATTTTAGGTGATCTTAACATTCATGAAAATTCTGAGAGTATTGTTAAATATAGAGGAAATAAAATTGGATTGATATTTCAAGATCCTCAAACTTCACTTAACCCAATTCTTACTGTGGGTGAACAGTTAATTGAAACAATTCAAACTCATCTTAAATTAAGTAAAGAGGATGCAAAAAATAAATCTATAAATCTATTGAAAGAGGTTGGCATAAAAGAAGCAGAAACAAGATTTGATAATTATCCTCACCAATTCTCAGGTGGAATGAGACAGCGAGTAGTAATTTCTTTAGCTCTATGTTGTGAGCCAGAATTGTTAATTGCAGATGAACCAACAACAGCATTAGATGTATCAATTCAATCTCAGATTTTAGAGCTAATTAAAAAATTAACAAAAGAAAGAAACCTTGCGGTCATCTTAATTACTCATGACATGGGTGTTATAGCTGAGACTGCAGACCGAGTTGCAGTTATGAAAAGTGGCAATTTAGTTGAAATTGGTGAAACAAAAAAAATATTAACTAAACCACAAGAAAATTATACTAAAAGCTTAGTAAGTTCAGTTCCACCAACTAACAAAAAAATTTCAAGATTTGTTATAGTTGAAAAAGAAAACAGTGACAAAAAAGAAAATAATATCAAAATATTAAATAGATGGACAAAAAAAGGAATAATAGATCAAGATTTAGTAGAGATAAAAAATCTTAGTAAAAGTTTTGATGATAATTTTTTTACAGAAAGTTCTAAAAATTCTGTTATGGCCG
This sequence comes from uncultured Pelagibacteraceae bacterium, assembly GCA_902592935.1. GTDB lineage: Bacteria > Pseudomonadota > Alphaproteobacteria > Pelagibacterales > Pelagibacteraceae > Pelagibacter. Next base: position 9,146 of record CACJGD010000016.1, read on the forward strand.
TCGATGATGTTTCTTTTGACATAAAAGAAGGTGAGTCTTTTGGCTTAGTAGGAGAAAGCGGAAGTGGAAAATCTACAATTGCAAAAATGATTGTAAATTTATTTAAACCTACTTCTGGAGATATCTTCTTTGATAACGTTTGTATTACAAAAATAAAACAAAGATCCGAATTAATGAAATTTAGAAAACAAATTCAAATGATATTTCAAGATCCTTATTCTTCACTAAATGGAAGATTAAAAGTAAAAGATATAATTGCAGAACCGATTACACTTCACAACCCATCAATATCAAATATAGATTTAAATAATTATATTTATGATTTACTGGAGTCTGTAGAATTAACTCAAAAATCTGCAGATCGATATCCACATGAATTTTCAGGAGGACAGAGACAGAGAATATCAATTGCAAGAGCACTTGCCACACAACCAAGACTTTTGGTTTGTGATGAACCTACCTCTGCTTTGGATGTAAGTATCCAAGCCCAAATATTAAATTTACTTAAAGATCTTCAAGAACAATTAAATTTAACAATTTTATTTATTAGCCATGACCTACCGGTTGTTAGACAAATGTGCGATAGAATTGGAGTATTAAAAGATGGCAAATTATGTGAGGTTTTAAACACAGAGGATTTATTTTTAAAACCCGGCCATGAATACACAAGAGAACTTTTACGGTTAATGCCTAAAATAGAGTCTATTTATAATTAATTTTTCGTAAGCCTAAAATGGTCGATCTAAAGTGATTATTTAACTAATTATTTTGCAATCTCTCTCATAGATTGTATTATAGATTTTCTAAAAATTTTAGTTATGAGCAATAAAGATAGAGTCTTTATATTTGATACTACTATGCGTGATGGTGAGCAATCGCCAGGCGCGTCTATGAGTTTAGAAGAAAAAATTCAAATCGCTAGAGTATTTGATGAATTAGGTATAGATATAATTGAAGCAGGTTTTCCTATTGCTTCACCAGGGGATTTTGAAGCTGTTTCAGAAGTAAGTAAAATTTTAAAAAATTCTATTCCTGCAGGACTTTCAAGACACTCAGTAAAAGATATTGATAGAGCTTATGAAGCTCTAAAACATGCACCAAGATTTAGAATACATACATTTATTTCTACAAGTCCGTTACACATGAAGCATAAATTAAATATGTCTCCAGAAGATGTTTATGAATCAATTGGAAAACATGTTGCTTATGCAAGAAAGTTTACTGATGATGTTGAGTGGTCTTGTGAAGATGGGACAAGAACTGATATGGATTACATGTGCAAAACAGTAGAGTTAGCAATTAAAAATGGAGCCACAACAATTAATATTCCTGATACTGTTGGTTACACAATACCATCTGAGTTTACTACAATTGTAGAAACTTTATTAAATAAAGTTCCAAATATAGATAAGGCAATTTTATCAACTCATTGTCATAATGATTTAGGTTTAGCAGTAGCTAACTCATTAGCTGGAGTTCAAGCTGGAGCAAGACAAATTGAATGTACAATAAATGGATTAGGAGAAAGAGCAGGAAATGCTGCTCTTGAGGAAGTTGTTATGGCAATTAAAACAAGACCTGATTTAATGCCATACGAAACTGGAATTAATACGACACTTTTAAGCAAAGCTTCAAAAATTGTTTCAAACGCAACAGGATTTCCTGTTCAATACAATAAAGCCATCGTTGGAAAAAATGCTTTTGCTCATGAAGCAGGAATTCATCAGGATGGAATGTTAAAAAATAGACAAACATATGAGATAATGACACCTGAAAGTGTAGGGGTTAAACAAACATCTTTAGTGATGGGAAAGCATTCTGGTCGACATGCATTTAAAGACAAATTGAACAGTCTAGGTTATCCAGATATAACTGACGATGTGGTAGGAAATGCATTTGCAAAATTCAAAGTCTTAGCAGATAAAAAAAAACATGTTTACGATGAAGATATTATTGCCTTAGTAGATGATAGTTTAATTGTAGATAATAAAGTAAATGCAATTACTCTTAAATCTTTAAAAGTTTTTGCTGGAACAGGAGAACCACAAAAAGCAGAAATGACTTTGGATGTTTACGGTGATGTTAAAAATGCAACAGAAAGTGGAGATGGTCCAGTGGATGCAATATTCAAATGTATTAAAACTTTATATCCTCACGATGTTAACTTACAGCTTTATCAAGTTCATGCAGTTACAGAAGGAACAGACGCACAAGCGACAGTAAGTGTGAAAATTGAGGAAAAAGGTAAAACTACGGTTGGTCAAGCAGCAGACACAGATACGCTAGTCGCATCAGCAAATGCTTACATTAATGCATTAAATAAAATGATAATTAAAAGAGATAAAACTGCTCCGATGGAGCAAGAAAGCCAGAAAGTAAGAGGTATATAATGGGATTATTTGATAGTGTAAAAAAAGTTTGGAGTCAAGATATGGCAATTGATCTTGGTACAGCTAATACTTTAGTTGTATTAAAAGGAAAAGGTGTAGTTTTAAATGAACCTTCAGTAGTTGCAATTGTTGATCAAGGTGGAAAAAAGAATGTGCTAGCTGTAGGAGATGAAGCAAAGACAATGCTTGGAAGAACTCCTGGAAATATAAGTGCAATTAGACCATTAAGAGATGGTGTAATCGCCGACTTTATTGTGACAGAAGAAATGATTAAACATTTTATTAAAAAAGTTCATAAAGGAAGTACATTTGCTAATCCAAGAATTTTAATTTGTGTACCTACGGGTTCAACTCCAGTTGAAAGAAAAGCAATTCAAGATAGCGCTTTAGCAGCAGGAGCAAGAAGAGTTCAATTAATTGAAGAACCTATTGCTGCAGCAATCGGAGCAAATCTACCTATTTCGGAAGCAACTGGTTCTATGATAGTTGATATTGGTGGAGGTACAAGTGAAATAGCTGTAATGTCTTTAGGTGGATTAGTATATTCTAAATCACTGAGAGTTGCAGGTGACGCAATGGACACAGCTATTATAAATTATATGAGAAAAGAATATAATTTATTAATCGGCGATACTACTGCAGAAAAAATTAAAAAAGAAATGGGTACTGCAATTCCAACGGGGACAAATACTTACCCTGTTAAAGGAAGAGATTTAAGATCAGGCACTCCAAAGGAAGTTAATATTACAGAGGAAGATACCGCAGAAGCATTAAACGATATTTTAAAGGAAATGGTTAATGCAATTAAAGATGCATTAGAAAATACACCACCAGAATTATCAGCAGATTTAGTTGATATGGGATTAACTTTAACAGGTGGTGGCGCTTTATTAAAAAATATTGACAAAAGGTTCTCTAAAGAAACAGGATTACCTGTACACGTTGCAGATGATCCATTATCTTGTGTAGCAGTTGGTACAGGTAAGGCTTTAGATCAAGAAGAAACTTTTTCTACTATGTTGTCTGAATATTAAGAAAAATGGCTACTGGCAGAGATGATTTCGTAATTGCCATTAGATCAGCTTTTTTAAAAAAAAAAGATAAACAAAAATTTTCATTATTAACGCTTATTTTTTTATCAATTTTTGTAATTATCTTAAGTAATTTTAATTTTAAAGTAATTCAGTTTTTAAAATTAGGAATTAATGAGGTTATTTATAGATCATCTTATATTTCATCAATTCCAGAAAATAAAATAAGTGAAATAACTTCTAAAATTAAATCTCATCTAGATATATATGAAAATAAACAAAAAGAGATAATCAAATCAGAAAATACAGAGCAAATTAGGTTATTAAATAAATTTCTTACTGAAGAAAATAAAAAACTAAGAGAGTTAATTGATGAAAGTATAAGCTCAGAAGAAATATTTGCTAAAGTTTTAATTGATAAGGATAGTCCATATTTAAAATCAATAGTATTAAACAAAGGAACAAAAGATGGAGTAAAAATTGGCATGGCTGTTATCGATGAGGTATATCTAGTTGGTCAAATAATTGAGGTAAATTATACAAATTCTAGGGCTTTGCTATTATCTGATTTAAATAGCAAAATTCCATCTGTTTTAGAGCCTAATGATATCCAAGCTGTAGTATCAGGAACAGGAAGTAATTTTGGAAATATCGAACATACACAAGAAGACTTTAAAGAAAGTTTTGGGAATGAAGAGGCTATTGTTTATACATCAGGGCTTGGTGGTCTGTTTAAACCTGGTATACCAATTGGAAAAATTGATAAAGACTCAGATGGAAAAATAAATTTTTTCTCTGATTTTACTCAATTAAACTATGTAAAAATATTTTCTTTTAAAATAGGTGATCAAAAATAATGTCATCACTTAACAAAAGTCCTTTTTTAAAAATTTTCTTATCTTATCTACCTTTAATTATTTTATTCTTTTCTGTATTTAATGAGTTTGATTTTAATTATTTAAAACTTGATTATTTTTCATTTAATTTCGTGCATCTATTAATATTTTTTTGGACTTTAAGGAATCCTGATTTATTAGGTTACCTCCCGATCTTTTTTGCAGGTATAATTAACGATGTTGTAATTGGTATTCCAATTGGAATTAGTAGTTTTTGTTATTTAATTCTTTGCTCAGTAACAGCTTATATAAGAAATATTACTTTATCTCCAAATTTTATTAAAGATTGGATATCACTCTTATTT
>CACJGD010000017.1 GCA_902592935.1 uncultured Pelagibacteraceae bacterium
TTCTATAAATAATTCTAATAATATTAAACTTAATAAGTTTGAAAAAATTCTATCTGATATGGATTTAATATATAATTTTTATATTTATAAATTTGATAATAAAAATAATTTTTATAAAGTTATTTTTAATGGAACACCTGATAAATTTTTAGAGGTAATGAGTTATGAAAATTATGATTTTGAAATTAAAAATAAGATCTGGATTTTAAATGAAAAATCTTAATCAACAAATTCTTAATTTTAATTATGAGCAAAATTTTAGAGATCAAGATTTTTACGTCTCAAATAGTAATGAACATTCTTTTGGACTATTAAACAGTTGGCCAAAATGGGACAAAAATTTTATAAATTTAATAGGTGACAAATTTTCAGGAAAGACCCATTTAATAAATATATTTTTGGAAAAAAATAAAGGAATTAAAATTAATTCAGACGATATAAGTAATGATTTTCTTCAAAAAATTAAAATATATGAAAATATAATTGTTGAGGATTTAACCGAAAAAATAAATGAAAACTTATTATATTCACTTATAAATATAATAGATCAGGACAATAAGTATTTGATAGTTACTTCAAAAATCCCAATAGTTGACTTTAAATTTAAATTAAATGATCTAAATTCAAGATCTTCGAATTTTATTTTATCTCAAATTGAAAAACCTAGTGACGATTTAATTTATGCATTAATATTAAAAAATCTTTCTGATCGTCAAATATCAATAGACCAAAAACTTATTGAATTTATAATTAGGAGAATTGATAGAACTTATGGCAAAATTTCTGATTTTATATATAAAATCGACGAAATTAGTTTAAAAAGAAAGAAACCAATCGATTTTAAAATTATTAAAGAAGCATTAGAGGTCTAATTGAATAAATACAGAACACACAAGTGTAATGAATTAAGAAAAGAGGACGTAGATAAAAAAATTTGTCTTTCAGGCTGGATAAATAAAAAAAGAGACCATGGGAATTTATTATTTATTGATTTAAGAGATAATTACGGAATTACCCAATGTATAATCGATAAAGATAATAAATATTTTTCTGAATTAGAAAAAATGCAACTAGAAACAGTAATTAAAGTTGAGGGAAAAGTTGTTAATAGATCTAAAGAAACAATTAATTCTGAAATTGACACAGGTGAAATAGAGATTGTTATTGAGAAGCATGAAGTTTTGGGTACTTGTAAAGAGCTTCCTATGCCAATCTTTAGTGATCAAGAATATGCCGAAGAAATAAGATTAAAATATAGATTTTTAGATTTAAGAAGAAAAAAAATTCATGAAAATATTATTTTAAGATCTAAAGTAATTTCATACATCAGAAATGAAATGACAAAATTAGGTTTTTTAGAATTTCAAACACCAATTTTAACTTCATCTAGTCCAGAGGGTGCTAGAGATTTTTTAGTACCTAGTCGTTTAAATCCAGGAAAATTTTATGCATTACCTCAAGCTCCTCAACAATTTAAACAATTAATAATGGTCTCAGGGTTTGATAGATATTTTCAAATTGCACCTTGTTTTAGGGATGAAGATGCAAGAGCAGATAGAAGTCCTGGAGAGTTTTATCAATTAGATTTAGAAATGTCATTTGTTGAACAGGAAGATGTATTTAATGTTGTTGAAAAGTTAATGGTTAATACATTTAAAAATTTTTCCAATAAAAAACTGATGTTTGATAAATTTCCAAAGATTTCGTACAAGGAAGCAATGCTTAAATACGGTACAGATAAACCAGATTTAAGAAATCCAATTATTGTAAATGATATTACTGAAATTTTTACTCGAGAAGATGTTTCTTTTGAAATATTTAAAAAATTAGTAAAATCAGGATCTAGAGTAAGATGTATTGTAACAAAAAATACAAAAGATAAACCACGAAGTTTCTTCGATAATATTGATAAATGGGCAAAAGGAGAAGGTGCCTCTGGTTTAGCTTATTTTACTATTGAAAAAGATAAAGATGTTTCAGCAAAAGGTCCTATAGGTAAATTCTTTTCTCAAGACGCATTACTTGAAATCATGAAAAAAACAAACTGTGAAATAGGAGACAGTATTTTTATGGCTTGTGGAAAACAGGATGAATTAGAAAAAATTACCGCTTTAGCTAGAGATAAAATTGCAAAAGATCTTGATTTAATAGATGAAAATATTTACGCATTTTGTTGGATTGTAGATTATCCAATGTTTGAAAAAGATGAAATAACTAACAAAATTAAGTTTAGTCATAATCCATTTTCAATGCCACAGGGTGATTTAAGAGAAAATGATTTTGAAAACCCACTAGACATACTTGCGTATCAATACGACATAGTTTGTAATGGAATAGAACTATCATCTGGAGCAATTAGAAATCATAAGCCAGAACTTATGTACAAACTTTTCTCTATTGCAGGATATGATAAAAAACAAGTAGATGAAAAATTTAGTGGTATGATTAATGCACTTAGTTATGGTGCACCACCACATGGAGGAATAGCACCTGGAATTGATAGGATAGTAATGTTACTTGCTAATGAGAAAAATATTAGGGAAGTCACAATGTTTCCGATGAACCAGAATGCACAAGATTTGATGATGAATGCACCATCTGAGGTAAATCCCGATCAGTTGAAAGAATTACACCTTGGATTAAAAATTAAAAAATAAAATTTACTTTTTTCCTTTTAAACTTATTTTTACATCTGAAAGATCAACCAGATTTTTTTTATAGTTATTTCTAACAAAACCTTTACTGGTAATATCTTTTACAATTTTTAATAATTGATTTTGATCCTCAGAGTTTTGATCTTCTATATTGATAGCATCATTTCCCCCAATAATTGGCGTGTGAGCTAGATCTTCTCTATTTTGATAAGAAATTGCTAATTCTCTAAAAATATAATCTAAAATTGAGGTTGCGCTTAAAATTCTATCATTTCCGTACACTTTACCTGATGGTTCAAATTTTGTGCCAACAAATGCACTAATAAATTCATCTAGAGGAACGCCATATTGAAGACCAAGAGAGATAGCAATTGCAAAGTTGTTCATCAAAGCTTTTACTAATTCACCCTCTTTACTAGTATCGATAAATATTTCCCCAATTTTTCCGTCCTCATATTCTCCTGTATGGAGATAAACTTTATGATCCCCGATTGTAGCTTTTTGAATATATCCCTTTCTTCTGTCTGGCATGCTAAATCTTTTTCCTGATTTTTCGTTTGCCTTATTTATATTAGTAATTACATTTTCTTTGTTGATTGGGCTTTTATTGGTTATTTCGGAAATTACTTCTGCTTTTTTGTTATCTACCACATTGTTATTTTTGGTATCTAAGCTTTTAGTTTTTCTATTATCAAGTTTAACATCTAAAACTTCAAATTTTCCATCATCTCTTTTTTCTAAATTTTTTAACTCAGCCTCATTTATATCATCTAAATAATGATTAACTTTAAAGGTACAGGTGTAGTAAGTTTCAACTAAATATTTTGCCATTTAACCTCAATTTAAATTTTAATTTGAATATTGAATCATTTAATTTATATACAAATTCATATTTTAGTCTAATTTAAATTTTACAATTTTTAATTGAATAAATAAAAAAAATTATGTTGACACTTTTTAAAAAAATTTTCACTTGGTGGAATCAAGACACTTTTGGAACAAAACTTAAAACTATTTTTTTTGGGAAACTTGTTGGCACTGACGAGTTTGGTAACAAATATTATCAGAGTAGAAATGGAAAAAGATGGGTAATTTACTCAGATACAATTGATGCATCAAAAATTCCAGTAGAATGGTATTCTTGGATTCATTTTACTCCAAATAAAATTGAGAAAAAACACAATTTAGAAAAATACGATTGGCAAAAGCCACATCAAGAAAATTTAACTGGAACTGACTCAGCATATTATCCAAACAAAAATAAAGATGGTGTTAAAAAAAAATATACTTCTTGGAAAAAATAATTTTAAATTATTATCTTTAGTTTCTTTAATATTTTTTTCTTTAACTTTTAGCCTAAATTCGAAAAATAATTTAGAAGGTAATTATACTGATATAAAAATTTTAGATAAAATAAGTTCCAAAAATACTCTAATCAAACTCAAAAATGGAGAATTAAAAAAATTTAAGGATCTAACAATTAAAAGTTTTAAATGTAAAAATTCTGAGTTCGATGATAATCCTGAAATAACGGCTTATATACAAGTACGAGATTTAAAAAATAAAAAAAATGATGAAGTTTTTGTTTTTAATGGCTGGATGTTTTCATCAAGCCCATCAATAGCACCTTTTGATCATCCTGTTTACGATGTTTGGTTAATTAATTGTTATTAAACAATTGAGTCTTTGTCTAGCCAACTTACATTAAAATCTGAACTTATAAATTTTTTATGATTCAGTAATTTTTTGTGAAGTGGTATTGTTGTGGTTATTCCCTCAATAACAAATTCATCCAAAGATCTGTTCATTCTTTGAATAGCTTCAGTTCTATTTCTTCCATGACATATCAATTTACAAACCATACTGTCATAATAAGGTGTTACTTTGTAGCCTTGAAATATTGCACCATCTACTCTGGTTCTAAATCCAGATGGTTGATGGCACATTGTTATAATTCCTGGTGATGGTTGAAAATTTTTACTTGCATCCTCAGCGTTTATTCTACATTCAATCGCATGACCTCTTGGATTTATATCACTTTGCTTTAAAGCTGTTTCACCTGAAAAAGCGATCCAAATTTGTTCTTTAATAATATCAATTCCAGTAACCATTTCAGTTACAGGATGTTCCACTTGAACTCTTGTGTTCATTTCAAGAAAATAAAATTTTCCATCTTCATATATAAATTCAACAGTTCCTGCACCCATATAACCAATTTTACTCACCATATTTACAGTTCTTTCGAAAAGATCTTTCCTAATTTCGTTGTCTAAAACAGGGCTAGGAGTTTCTTCAATTAATTTTTGATGCCTTCTTTGAACTGAACAATCTCTTTCGTGTAGGTGAACCACTCTATTTTGACCAGCTAATATTTGAACTTCAATATGTCTTGGGTTTTGAAAAAATTTTTCAATATACACTTCATCGTTTCCAAAGTATTTTTGTGCTTCGGATTTTGCAGTTGAAAACAAAGTTTCAAATTCCTCCTCTTTGTAAACTATTTTCATGCCTTTACCCCCACCTCCACCTGAGGCTTTTATTAAGACAGGAAAACCAATTTTTTTACAAATTTTTTTTGCATCAGAAACATCTTTAACACCACCCTCAGATCCTTCAATTACAGGCAAGCCATTTTCTTTTGCAATTTTCTTTGCTTGAATTTTATCTCCCATCATTTCAATATGTTTAGATGAAGCTCCAATAAAATTAATATTATTTTCTTCTAAAATTTTTGCAAAATTTGCATTTTCAGATAAGAAACCATATCCTGGGTGAACAGCATCTACATTTGTAAGTTCAATTGCTGACATTAAAGCAGGAATATTCAAATAACTATTTGCTGGTTGATGTGAACCAATACATACACTTTCATCTGCCATTCTTACGTGCATGCTTTCTCTATCAACATCTGAGTGTACAGCAACAGTAAGTATTCCCCATTCTTTACAAGCTCTTATAATTCTAACTGCAATTTCCCCACGGTTTGCAATTAAAATTTTTTTAAACATAATTTATTCTAGGATTATAATAGTTTGACCAAACTCGACAGGTTGACCATCTTCAACACATATTTCTTTTACAATACCATCAGCTGTTGAAGGAACATGATTCATTGTTTTCATAGCTTCAACAATCATGATTGTATCACCTTTTTTGATTTTTTTTCCTAACTCAACAAATTTTTTAGCACCAGGCTCTGGAGCATGATATGCAGTGCCTATTATAGGAGATGTGATCTCAGTACCTGAATTAATATTTTTAGCTGGGGCATTGGCTATATCTGATTTTAAAGAGGGAGATGAAACTATTTGGGGTTGATTGCTTATTGAAACATTATTTTTTGATACTTTAATTTTCGTGTCTTTTTCAGTTATTTCTATTTCAGTAAGATTAAATTCTTTTAAATAATCACTTAATTCTTTAATTATTTTTTTGTCAATTTTCATTTTGCAATGTCTTTTGTAATGAAATTATGGCCAAAATATATCCTTCCACACCTAATCCAAATATTCCTCCAGTCACAACATTACTTATTAGTGATTTATGTCTAAATTCTTCTCTTTTATAAATATTTGATATGTGTAGCTCAATTATTGGTTTTTTAAATAAATCAAGAGCATCCCTGATTGCTACAGATGTATGAGTAAATGCAGCTGCATTTATAATCATACCATCAAATTTTTTTCTAGCATCTTGAATTATATTTACTAATTCCCCCTCGATATTAGATTGAGTAAATTCCACATCAATACCAATTTCTTGTCCTTTTTTAGAGCAATTCTTCTTTAGTTGGTCATAAGTATCTGATCCATATTGTGATTGTTCTCTCTCACCTAATAGATTAATATTTGGACCATTAATAATAATTATTTTATTATTCATTCAGCATTTATATACGATGAAAAAAATAAAAAAAATAAAAATTAAAATTAATGGCAAAATCAAATCTATAACTCATGATTCTAATCTCTCTTTAGTATTAAAAAATCTAAAAATACCATTAAATAAAGTAGCAATTGAGCTAAATGAGGAAATAATAGATAAAAGAAAAACTAATAAAATAAAATTAAATAAAAATGATAAAATTGAAATAGTTCATTTTATTGGAGGTGGTTAATTTGAAAAAAGATAGTCTAATTATTGCAAATAAAAAATTTAATTCCAGATTAATTGTTGGAACTGGCAAATATAAAAGCATGTCTGAGTGTGCAAAAGCGATTAAACTATCTGGAGCAGAAATCGTAACAGTTGCAGTAAGAAGAGTAAATATTTCTGATAAAAATAAGCCTTTGCTGATGGATTACCTAGACCCCAAGAAATTTACATACCTACCAAACACAGCAGGATGTTTTAATTCAAAGGAGGCTTTGAGAACTTTAAGATTAGCTAGAGAAATAGGTGGTTGGAAGTTAGTTAAATTAGAAGTTTTAGGAGATAAAAAAAATTTATTTCCTGATATGATAGAAACTTTAAAATCTACCGAAGTTCTTGCTAATGAAGGGTTTAAAGTTATGGTTTATTGTAATGATGATCCGTTAATGGCTAAACGTCTTGAAAATGCGGGTGCAGATGCAATTATGCCATTAGCAGCTCCAATAGGATCAGGATTAGGTATACAAAATAAAATTAACATTCAAATAATTAGAAAACAAACCAAGCTACCTTTAATAATAGATGCTGGTTTAGGTCAAGCTTCTGATGCAACTATTGCTATGGAATTAGGTTGTGATGGTGTTCTAGTAAACACTGCAATAGCAAAAGCGAAAAAACCATTTGAGATGGCACTTGCTTTCAAAAATGCAGTTTTAGCTGGAAGACAATCTTATAGATCTGGCAGAATAGATAAAATTTTAATGGGCAATCCATCTTCACCATCAAAAGGTATTATTTAGTTTTTTTGTAAAATCTTTTTTTTTTATACGTTTTCTTATTGATTTTTTTATTTTCTTTTTTATCTATAAATTTGTTTTCTTTATTTTGAGTTTCTAAATTTTTTAGTTTTTCATGATTCTCTATTAATTCAATTGTTTTTTTAGATTTATTTTGAACATTAATTATATATTCAGGAACTATTAGAGAATTGTCACTTACAATATCAATAGTCATTTTATTTTTTTTCTCAAAATAAGTTAAATCATTTACAAAATTTTCTTTTAGAAAATCAGAGATTTTTTCACAAACCTTTAATTCAACAAATTTTGCCTTGTTAAGTATGGCTTTCAATTCAACAATTTTTAGTAGTTTTTGTGCAAAAGACTCATCAGTCAAGGTAACTTTCCATTTAATTGCGCTTTCTCTAAGTCTTTGTCGAGACATTTCTAAAAGACCAAAATTACTTATCCTTCCTATTTGGATTCGTGCTCTGTCAGATCTACATTTTTCTTTAAGTTTTCTCTCTACTAATCTTCTATTTCCATAACTTAGCATATCAATAAAATCTATAATTATTAATCCAGACAAATCTCTTATTTTTATTTGTCTGGCAATCTCCTCCGCAGCCTCAATGTTAGTATCTAGTGCAGTACTTTCTACGTTTTTTCCTTTAATTGAACTTCCAGAATTAATATCAATGGACACTAGAGCCTCTGTTGGATTAATAACTAGGTACCCACCTGATTTAAGTTTTATTTCTGAGTCAAAAATTTGATTTAATTTTTGCTCAATATTTTCTTGAATAAATAATGGAACTTTGCCTCTATATTTTTTTACTCTTTTTACACTAGAGGGCATCATGGTTTTCATAAAAGATTGAGCTTTTTTGTAACCTTCATTTCCTTCAACAACTATATTTTTTGTATTATCATCAAACATATCTCTTAAAGTTCTTTTGATTATTTCACTTTCTTGATGAATTAATGAAGGAGCAATAGAATTAATCGCATTTTCTTTTATTTGACTCCAAGCATTAATTAAAGTTGTAAGATCATTATTAATTTCATTCTTTGTTTTATTACTTCCAGCTGTTCTTACAATTAAACCCATTTCTTTTGGAATCTCTATTTCATTTAAAATTGTTCTAATTTTTTTCCTATCCGAGGGATTAAATATTTTTCTTGATATACCACCACCTTTTGGAGTGTTTGGCATTAAGACTATGTATTTTCCTGCAATTGAAATGAAAGTACTTAGTGCTGCACCTTTTTGACCTCTCTCATCTTTAATAACTTGTACAAGAATTACTTGATTTGGTTTAATTACTTCTTGAATTTTATATCTTTTAATTTTGAATTTCGGCTCTTTCTTTTTTTCTTTAAAATTTAATGAATTTTCTTTATTTAAAATAATATCTTTATCATTCGAGTCATCTTCTGGTGTTTCATCTAAATCTTTTTCAATTGGATCATCAATTTCCAACTTTCCTTCAGCAATATTTTCCTCTTCTTTAGCCTGAACCTCTTTGGAAAGTTGTTCTCTAGCTTTTTCTTCTTCTTCTTTTATTTTTTCTAGATCTGCTTTAGGGATTTGATAGTAATCAGATTGAATATCGTTAAATGATAAAAAACCATGTCTATCTCTTCCGAAATCAATAAAAGCAGCCTGCAATGAGGGCTCTATTCTACTTACTTTTCCTAAATAGATATTATTTTTAATTAAATTATTTTTTAAACCTTCGTACTCGTAATCTTCAATATTTTCGCCTGATTTAAGAACAACTCTAGTCTCATTAGGATGCGATGCATCAATGTATAAATTTTTTTCCATAATTTTTTGATTGTTATTTTCATTAATAATTAAATTTTTTATAAATTTTGTTTGTTTCTTTTGCCATATCTTTAACAAATTCCAAGATATAATGAAATTAAAATGAATAAATTTTTAAAAAATATCTTTATTTTAGCTTCATCTTTTATTCTTTTATCAGGTATTTTGATAATAATTGTGTTGTGGATATATTCCAATGACTTGCCTGATTATAAATTTTTAAAAAATTATAAACCTCCAGTTTCAAGCAAAGTTTATTCAGGCAATGGTAAATTAGTTGCAGATTTTTCACAGGAAAAAAGAGTATTTGTTCCATTTAATTCAATTCCAAAAAATGTAATTAACGCATTTTTATCTGCTGAAGATAAAAATTTTTTCAAACATCCAGGTGTTGATGCTAAAGGTGTTATTAGAGCTGTAATAAATAATATTTCAAACATAATGTCCTCGAAAAGATTGGAGGGAGCATCTACAATTACTCAACAGGTAGCAAAAAACTTTTTATTAACAAATGAAGTAAGTATAAACAGGAAAATTAAGGAAGCAATTCTAGCTTTTAGAATAGAGAGAGCTTTATCTAAAGAAAGAATTCTAGAACTTTATCTAAACCAAATTTATCTTGGAAGTGGAGCATATGGAGTGGCTGCTGCGAGCTTAGAATATTTTGATAAATCTATTAAAGATTTAAATTATTCAGAAGCTGCTTTATTAGCAGCTTTGCCAAAAGCACCTAGTAGATATAATCCCTATAGAGATCCAGTTATAGCAAAATTTAGAAGAAATTTAGTTTTAAAAAATTTGTTAGATAATAATTATTTAACTTCAGAATGGCATGAAAAACTTACAAAAGAGGAAATAATTTTAAAAAAAAATAAAAAAATTTATTTAGAGGATGCTCAATATTTTATTGAGGATGTTAGAAAGAGTGTAATTGAAACTTTGAGCTATGATAAGGTTTATAAACAAGGTTTTAACATCAATACTCCAATAGATTTAAATTTACAAACAATTGCAACAAAATCACTTAGAGATGGATTAATAGCATACGACAAAAGAAAGGGATGGAGAGGACCACTTACCAACAAAGTTTATAATTCAGAATGGAAAAAAGATTTAGCAAAGTATAAATTAGAAAATTCAATTAATTGGAAGTTAGCAATAGTCAAAAAGATAAATAAATTTTCTGCAGAAATAGAAACAGAAGATAATATTAAAGGTGTTATTGAATATCAGAGTATATCTTGGACTAAGAGAGAATTTAATAAATTATTAAAACCTGGTGATATTATTTATGTTAAAAATGTTAAAGAAAATATTTTCAATTTACAACAATTACCAAAAGTAAATGGCGGAATTGTTGTTATGGATCCATTTACAGGAAGAGTTTTAGCACTAAGTGGTGGTTTTAGTTTTAAACAAAGTGAATTTAACAGAGCAACTCAAGCCAAAAGACAGCCTGGATCAGCTTTTAAACCATTTGTTTATGCATTAGCCTTAGAGAATAATTTTACACCAACATCATTAATTCTAGATGCACCACTGGTTTTAGATCAAGGAGATGATTTAAAAATGTGGAAACCAGAAAATTATGGAAAAAAATTTTATGGGCCTTCGACTTTAAGGGTTGGTTTAGAGAAATCTAGAAATTTAATGACAGTAAGAATAGCTCAAAATCTTGGTGTAGAGAAAATAGTTGATTTTTCAAAAGTATTAAAAATTTATGATAATCCAGAAGAACTTTTATCTATATCTTTAGGATCTGCTGAAACAACTTTATTAAAACTTACATCTGCTTATTCAGTTTTTGTTAATGGAGGAAAACTTGTTGAACCAATACTGATAGATAGAATTCAAGATAGTGAGGGAAATACTATTTTTAATAATGATAAAAGAAAATGTATTAATTGTGATCAAATTTCTTATTTAACTAACGATTATCCGGAGATTAAAAATAACTATACGCAAATTTTTTCTCCAGAAACAGCTTTTCAAATGACATCAATTTTAGAAGGAGTTGTGCAAAGAGGTACGGCTAAAAAACTAAAAGACTTAAATTTAAATATTGCAGGTAAAACCGGAACAACAAATAAAAATACAGATACTTGGTTTATAGGGTTTACTTCTAATTTATTAGTTGGTGTTTATGTTGGTTCAGATAACCCAACTCCATTAGGTAAATATGAAACAGGATCTAAAACTGCTTTGCCAATATTTAAAAGTTTTATAAGCGATTCTGTTAATAAATATGATGCAAGACCTTTTAAGGCTTCCAAAGGAACAGTAATGATGGTTGTTGACCCTTTAACAGGTCAAAAAGCAAAATTTAACTCAAAGAATACTATTATTGAGGTTTTTAAAAAAGAAAATGTGGTTGATGGAAAAGTACTTTATACAAATTCAGATAGATTAGATTCAAATAATATATTAAAGTTTTACTAATGGATAATAATTATCTAAATTTTAAAGAAGAAATTAAAAAGATAAATCAAAAAATACAGGAGTATCTTTGAAAAAAACAATATCCATTCAAAACTGCAATCTTTAAATTCACAAATGCTGAGTGCCGATTTTTGGCAAGATAAAAATAACTCACAAAGAACAATCAAAGAAAAGAAATTTTACGAAGATTTAACTAATTCTTTAAATAACAATGTCGAAAAACTAAAAGATTTAGATGATTTGAATCAATTGGCGCTTGAAGAAGAGAATTTACAAGTTCAAAAAGAAGTTCTACAAAATATAAAAGATTTAAGAAGTGAAGTTAAAAAAAATGAAATTAAATGTTTTTTATCTAATGAGGCCGATCCTTTAAATTGCTATATAGAAATACACGCTGGTGCTGGAGGTACAGAAAGTCAAGATTGGGCTGATATGCTAAGAAGAATGTACTTAAAATGGTCTGATAAAAAAAATTTTAAATCAAGTTTAATAAGTGAGCATAAAGGTGATGAAGCTGGAATTAAATCCGCGACGATCAAAATAGATGGAGATTATGTTTTTGGATGGTTAAAAAAAGAGTCAGGAATACATAGATTGGTTAGGATATCTCCATTTGACTCTGGAGCAAGAAGACACACAAGTTTTGCAAGTGTTTGGATTTATCCAGTTGTAGATGAAAATATAAATATAGAAATTTTAGAAAAAGATTTAAGAATAGACACCTATCGTTCCAGTGGAGCTGGTGGCCAGCATGTTAACACCACTGATAGCGCAGTTAGAATAACACACATACCATCAAAAATTGTTGTTCAATGTCAAAATGAAAGATCTCAACATAAAAATAAAGAAACATGCATGAATATGTTGAGAGCAAGATTATATGATTATGAAATAAAAAAAAGAGAGGAAGAAAGTCAAAATGTTGAAAGTTCTAAATCTGAAATAGGGTGGGGCCATCAAATTAGATCATATGTTCTTCAACCTTATAGACTTGTAAAAGATAATAGAACTAATTTTGAAAGCACTAGTCCTGATAAAGTATTAGATGGTGATATCGATGAATTTTTAGAACAATCGCTTTATAAATCAAATGAAAAATAATATTTTAAAATATTTTATCTTGCTTCTGTCAATATTAGTTATTTTGACAGTTTACCTTAGCATTGTAGGTATAGAGACTGATAAATTTAACGATCAAATTAAAAAAAGAATTTCACTAATAAATAAAAAGGTAGATATAGATTTAAAAAAAATTAAATTAACTCTAGATCCCTTAAGACTAAAAATTTATGCTAAAACAGTTGGTACAACAATATATTTTTCAAAAAGACCTATAGCACTAGAAAGCATTAAAACGCAAGTTTCGCTCAGTTCTTTAATTAAAAATAAGATTTCATCGTCAAATATAGAGGTAACAACTAAGTCTATATTATTGAATGATTTAATTAAATTTATTCAGACCACAAATAATAAACCTCAATTATTTTTATTAGAAAAAATTGTAAAAAATGGTCATGTAATTTTAGATCTGAGCTTTAACATTGATGAAAATGGTAAACTTAAAAATGATTATAAAATTGAGGGTTTAATAAAAGATGCAAGTATTAATTTTTTAAATAAGGCTTATTTTAAGAATATAAATTTTAATTTCAATTTTCAAAAAGATAATTATTTCTTTAATGAAATAAATTTTAAAACG
>CACJGD010000018.1 GCA_902592935.1 uncultured Pelagibacteraceae bacterium
ATATGTCTAATATTTTAATCATTAAACATGGATCTTTGGGTGATATAGCTCAAGCTTGTGGTGCAATTCAAGATATTTCTGAGAATCATAAAGAAGATAAAATTTATTTGCTAACAACTAAACCATATTTTGATTTATTTAAAAAAAATCCACATATTTCTGATGTTATTTTAGATAAGCGATTATCAAGACTAAACCTGTTTTATTTATATTCATTAATGAAAAATATAAAAAAATATAATTTTTCTAAAGTTTACGATCTACAGAATTCAAGTAGAACAGCCTTTTATAAAAAAATTTTATTTCCAAAAGCAACAAAAGATACTTGGTCATCTACTGATACAACATTATCTGAAGGAACTTCAAAAGAAGATTTTGATAAAGACTCTGTTCTATCTAGATTTGATCATCAATTAAAAAGTTCAGGCATAAATACAAATCATACTTTAAATCCTGATTTTTCATGGAGCACAACAGACATATCTCAAATAAAAAATCACCATCAATTAGATAAATATATTCTTCTTTTTCCTTTTTGTTCTCCTCATTTAACTTCAAAGAAATGGCCTTATTATAATGAGTTAATTGCTATGATTAATGAAAAGTCAGATAACAAATTTAAAGTAGTTATTGCACCTGGACCGAGTGAAATTAAAGAAGCATCAAATATAAATGCACTTTGTGTTTTAGATAATGGTAAAGCTTTAGATATTTCTCAGTTAGCAACATTAATTAAAGATAGTTCATTTGTTATTGCAAATGATACTGGACCAGCACATATGACAGCACACTTAGGATCAAAAGGAATTGCTTTATTTGGATCTCACACAACTCCTTTTAAAGTAAGTATTGAAAGAGAAAATTTCAAAGCAATACAAGTTACTGAATTATCAAAACTCTCTGTGGAAAAAGTTTTCGAAAGACTGTCTAAATTTATCTTTTAATTTTTAATATCTATACTTTTTCTAATTATTTCTTTTTCTAATTTCATTTCTCTATATGAAATAATTAAAACACCTAAAAAAATCACACTTGCACCAATCCACGTAAATAGATCGGGTGTTTCATTAAAAACATAGAAACCTATTAAAGATGCAAATACGAGACTTAGAAAGGAATAGGGTTGTGTCACACTTACATCTACTAATTTGTAAGCGTGATTAATGCATAGATGTAACAATGTACCAAATAAACCTCCAAAAAATAAATAAATCAAAGTCTGTAAGCCAGGCGTTTGCCAATGAAACAATGCAATTATTAAACTTAAAATTGTCATATAGGTGTATCCATAAGATAAAATTGTGATTGAGCTATCATCTTTTGCAATAGTTTTTGTAATTATAATCACTACAGACCACATAAAAGAAGAGGCTAGTGCCATATAAACTCCAAGAGAGATATCAATTATCCCTGGTCTTAAAATTATTAACATTCCTATAAATCCTAAAACCAGTGCAAAACTCCTATATATGTAAATTTTTTCTCCTAGAAATAAAACTGCCAATATTGTTACTATGAAAGGAACCACAAAAGATATAGCTGTAGCTTTTTCAATTGGCATCATTACTAAGGCTGAAAAATATAACAGCATTGAAGGTAAATTTAAAACTGCTCTTAAAAAATGTTTTTTATGATGATTTGTTTTAAAAACTATAAATTTAGATTTTAACATATAAGGAAAAATAATTAGGAAACCAAATAAAAATCTAAAAAACCCTGCAACATAAACATTAACTTCTTCTTGGGCTAATTTTAAAAATGTAAGCATCAATGTTGCGCAAAAAACTGAAATTATAATTAAAAAAATTGCTAATTTATTATTTGAAATCAATTTAGTATCTTTTTGTATTCTTCAATTATTTTTGACCATTGAAATTTATTCACAAATTCTTTTGCATTTTTCCCAAGGTTTAAATATTTTTTATTTTCCAACAATAAGTTAATTGAAGAATAAACATCATCTAGACTATTTCCATCACATATTAAACCAGTTTTTTCGTGATCAATTGCATCTGCTGCACCACCATCTTTACCCCCAATCGATGGAATACCATATTGTGCAGCTTCAACATACGCTATACCAAATCCCTCAACTGATTTTTTATATATTATAGATGGCATCACAAAAATATTTGATTTTGCAACTAAGGCATTTTTTAGATCATTACTTATATCTTTGAAAAACATAACTTGAGCTTCAAGATCGAGTTCTTTTACTAGTTTCTTAATATTTTCTTCTTCTTCTCCATATCCAACACAAATGTAAACAATATCAGGATAAATTTGTTTTAAATTTTTTAAAGCCATTACTATTTTTTCATGATTTTTACGTTTATCAAATCTTGAAACTGTAATTAGTCTTGGATTTTTAACTTTAAGTATACTTTCAACTTTATCTAAAGTTTTTTTGTTTAATTCTTCAGCAGGATCCACACCTGGATTTATTACAATTACCTTATTTGCATTAACACCAAGTTCTATCGCTAGATTTTTTGTAAACTGAGAGTTTGCTATAACTTTTTCAACATTATTTAAAACACTAAGTACTCTTTTATTTTGACTAGAACCTTTAGGATGGTTGATTTCTTTACTATGAATTAAACAGTATTTTTTCTTAGAAGTTTTAATAATTTCTAAACTTTTCCAATGATCAGCAATAACACCATCTATTTTATTTACTTTGATATACTCATTAATTAATTGAGCTTTCCTATATTTTCTGAGTAATTTTATTCCGCCAACTCTTTCAATAGAAAAAGATGCTTGTTCATCAAAATCTTTGTGACCTTCTATATGATCTGCAAAAACTTTTATCATGAAGTTTTTAGATAGTTCTCTTGATAAGCCCCACATTAAACTTTGCATACCACCTAACTCAGGTGGGAATGATCTAGTTACAATTAGATACATTAATCATACTTCCATTTAATACCACAGCCGGCACTTGGAATTTGATTTTCAGGACCTTTTCCGGTTTCAGCTATTTGTCTCATAGCTGTTAGCAGATCACTTTCTCCATCTTTAACTGGAATAAACTTCTTAAGCTCTCTCAATCGTCCTCTGTATTGAAGTTCTAAATTTTTATTATAACCAAAGAAATCTGGAGTACATACAGCATCATATGCTTTAGCAATTTCTTGGGTTTCATCATGTAAATATGGAAAATTAAAATTATTTTCACTTGAAAATTTAATCATATTATCAAACGAGTCGTCTGGATAATTAACAAAATCATTTGAGCATATTGCAACAGAATTAATTCCAATTTTTTTTAATTCATTACAATCTTCAACTAACTCTTTTGTTATCGCTTTTACATATGGACAATGATTACAAATAAACATTATCAATGTTCCGTTTTCACCTTTGACATCACTTAATGATAAAACTTTGTTATCAGTCGATTTTAATTTAAATGTAATAGCTTTTTGACCAAAATCACATATTGGAGTTTGTATAGGCATAATGTAAAATATATAGATTATGTTTTATGATTTAAAAGATAAAAAACCAAAAAACTCTGGCGAAAATTGGGTAGCTCCTAATGCAACCATAATAGGGGATGTTTCTTTAGAAAAAAATACAAGTATTTGGTTTAATGCAGTGCTAAGAGGAGATATTGAAAATATTCATATTGGTGAAGGATCTAATGTACAAGATGGAAGCGTATTACACACAGATCCTGGATGTCCTTTAAAAGTAGGAAAAAATGTTACCGTTGGTCATTTAGTTATGCTCCATGGATGTACCATTGGAGATAATAGTTTAATTGGAATTGGAGCTGTCATCTTAAATAAAGCTAATATTGGAAAGAATTGCATTATTGGTGCTAAGGCCTTGATTACTGAAAACAAAGTTATCCCTGACAATTCTTTAGTTGTTGGTTCTCCAGGCAAAGTTATTAGAGAAGTTACAGAAGAAGAAAAAAAAGCAGTATTTGAAAATACAAAACATTATCAAGATAACTGGAAAAAATATTCTAAATCAATTTTTTAAAGGAGGAAACAATGTCAGCAGCATATTTGATAGCACAATTAAAAGTAACAAATTCTGAAAATTACAAAGAGTACATCGAAAAAGTTCCCGAAATTATTAAAAAATATGGTGGAGAGTATCTTGCAAGAGGTGGCGAGTATACAGTTGTCGAAGGTGAGGATAATTATCCAAGAATAATATTAATTAAATTTCCATCCTATGAAAAGGCTCTAGAATGGTATCATTCAGAAGATTACAAACCTATAAAAGACATACGTTTGCAAAACTCTAAGGGCCTAAATATAATAGTTAAAGGTGTATGAAAAAGATAATATCAATTTTATTTTTTATACTATTTAGTTTATCTGTTTATGCATCTGACGAAAAACTTGGTAGATTCTTTGAAGATCAACCAGATGTAAATGATGATTATCAAATCCATTTTATCTATCTTCTAGCAAAAAAAACCAAAGATAAAGAAAGAGATATAAACGGTTGGATAGAAAAAGAAGTTAAAAAAATAGATGATTTATTTTTCAAAATGACTGGAGATAAGCAAAGATTAAAATTTGATTATCGAAAAGATGGTAAGCTTGATATTTCATTCGCGAGATTAGATCGTAAGGCAAGAAAAGGTGGATGGAATGTAAATTACCCTGATTATTATTTGCAAAAACAAGGATTTAATAATCCTAAAAAATTGTATTTTTCTTTTACGGACGCATCAAGTGGCGATGGGGGGCAAATGGGACCTCATCATGGATATTTATTTATTAAAAGAGCCTCTGGCCAAATAACAAAAATTTCAATCCATGAATTGTTGCATGGTAATGGGTTTGCTATGCCTTGCACTAAAGGAGTTAAAGACGGAGCTCATTTAAGCACAGGCATTCTGAGTCATGATCTATCAGCAAAATTTGGAAAAACAGTTTATGATCATAAAGATCCAACATGTCCTGATTTAAAAGACTCTGTTTATTTAACACCAACATCCGAAACACCTTTTGATCCTTTACAAATTGCTTGTGCATTAGGTCAAAAGAAAAGAGGACAACCACCTGGAAATTATGTGATACCAGCCCGATATACCCATAAAAAATTGCTCAAAGGCAGAAAAAACGAATGGTGTACTTATAAATTAACTGAGTATGCAAAAGAGGATTGGTTCAAAAAGTGGAAAAAATAATTATTTTTTAGTTAAATAATAGATCATTGACCGAATAAACTATCAATCCAATTATTATTAAAAACAAAATCAAAAAAGATATTTGCCCACTTAACTTTGATTTAATTTTGGTTTTATTCTCTTTAAATTTTTTAAAATAAATACTCCCAAATCTCATTACAGCTAATCCTAGAATTATAAGAAATGCTGTAAATATGTATCCAGTAACCATCTATGGAACTAACCAAGAATCTTTATTATTTTCTAGATTAAACTTTGCTCTTCGGTGGCCTTTAGCTGCTAAATAAAGCCATTCTATGGATTTAATTTTACACTGAATAACAGTAAAATTTTTATAACCTTCTTCACTTTGTTCTTTTGTATAATCAAAATTATCTAATTCTGGTTTAAGTCCAGAGGTTGGTAGATCTGATTCAGTTCCAGGTCCATTATCAACTAAATAACATTTTCTACTTATATGCTGTGTTTTAGACCAAGATTCTTTTGTTACGTCATTATTATGATTAATTATGCATTCTACTTTTAATCTAACCTGTATTTTTTCATCTTTATCATAAAACAACATTGCAGCATTTTTATTTAATTTCAATTTTTGAATTTTATCTGATCGAATGTCACTATGATATTGTACTAAATTATTTGATTGGTCTGATTTTCTTAAAACTACAATTCTTCCATCTAAATCAGATTGATCTCCACAAATAAATACAGGTATTCTAAATGGAGAACTTCTATCTTTCACAGCATTATCTAACATCGACCAAATTTTCTTTTTGATCTCAGTAAAGTCCTCGTAATAAGGAACTGTATCCGTCACAAATATTATTTTTTCTTTTTTAATCGAGCAATCAAACCTGAGCTATCCCAACGATTGCCGCCCATTTCTTGAACTTCAGCATAATAGCCATCAATAATTTCTGTTATAGGCACAGGTGAACCATTTTTTTTTGCTTCCTCAATTGCAATTTTTAAATCTTTTCTCATCCAATCAATAGCAAAACCATAATCAAACTTATCATCGGTCATAGTTCTGTATCTATTCTCCATTTGCCATGATTGTGCTGCACCTTTAGATATTGTTTCCATAACTTTATCCATATCTAAACCAGCATTTATTCCAAAATTAATAGCTTCTGATAAACCTTGAACTGTTCCTGCAATACACATTTGGTTCATCATTTTGGTTAACTGACCACTTCCACAGGGACCAATTAATTTTACCTTTTTGCTGTAGCAATCAATTACAGGTTCAGCTTTTTTAAATACTTCTTCATCACCACCAACCATTACTGTTAGTATTCCACCTTCAGCACCAGCTTGTCCTCCAGAAATAGGAGCATCTAAAAAACTAAAACCTTTATCATTTGCTTTTTTATTTAATTCTCTTGATACTTCTGCGGAAACAGTTGAGTTATCAATAAAAATACACCCTGCTTTTGCTGTATTAAATAACCCATTCTCTCCAGTAGCTACTTCTCTTAAATCATCATCATTACCAACACATGTAAAAATAAAATCAGCACCATCTGCAGCCTCCGCAGGTGTATTTGCCATTTTACCCTTATATTCACCAATCCACTTTTCAGCTTTTGATTTTGTTCTGTTAAAAACAGTTACATTGTGTCCGGCTTTTGATATATAACCAGCCATTGGGTAGCCCATAACCCCAAGACCTATGAAAGCAACATTACAAGTCATAATTTTTTTCTATGTTTAAAAGTTTAAGTTTTAAAGTAATTGTATTTGGATTTATTTTTACATTTTTTTCTAGTTTTGGACAGAGTTTTTTTCTTGGAATTTTTAATTCCAGCTTAAGAGATACATTATCTATTACTCACGGACAATTTGGCTCAATTTTCGCTTCGGCCACATTGTTGAGTAGCATTCTTTTTATATGGTTAGGAAAAAAAATTGACGATATAGATGTTTTTAAATTTTCTTTATTTGTAATCCCACTTTTATCTTTTGCATGTTTTTTCTTTTCTAAAATATATTCAATACCTTTTTTATTTGTAGCAATATTTTTAATGAGATTTTCAGGTCAAGGCATGATGTCACACACTGCAAGCACTACAATTTCAAGATACTTTACTAAATCAAGAGGCAAGGCTCTTAGTGCAGGTTGGTTTGGATTATCTTGTGGTGAATTTATATTACCTGTTTTGACTGTTTATTTATTAATTTTATATGCTTGGCAAAGTATTTGGGTAACAATTTCAATTATTGTAATTTTATTTTTACCAATAGCTTCATTTTTGTTAATTAAAAACTTAAGTCTAGATTCAAGAGAAGAAGATAATAACCAAAAGCAAGTAGATAAAAATATTAAGCAATGGACAAGACTTGAGGTTTTAAAAGATTATAGATTTTATATAATTAGTTCAAATATGCTTGCTATGCCTTGGATTGCAACAGGAGTTTTTGTTTATCAATCTTTTGTAACAAGCTCAAAAGGTTGGGGTGAATTTACTATTGCTCAATCTTTCATGTCTTATTCTATTTTTACAGTTTCAACATTATTACTAGCAGGTCCATTAATAGATAAATTTAGTAGCAGAAAACTTTTAATTTATATGAATATTCCATTGCTGATTTCTACAATTGTAATTATTTTATTTGATTCATCCGTTACAGCATTTGTATTTCTCGGATTGATTGGAGTCTCTAATGGATTTGCCAATGTATTAGGTTCAGCTACTTGGGCTGAAATTTATGGAGTTAAACATATTGGATCAATTAAAGCTTTAACTACTGCGTTAATGGTATTTTCCACAGCATTTGGAACTGCTTTATTTGGTGTTTTGATTGACATTGGTTTTACGATTGAAAAAATTGCCGTTGTTTCTGCGATTTATATATTCTCCTCTTTAGCCCTGTTGTTTTTAACAAGAAAAAAACTAAATCCTATTTATATATAGAAAACGCTTGATTTTTTTTAAGGCCAGGTATAAATATCCGGCCATGGCTAGGGTTACTGTAGAAGACTGTATAGATAAAGTAGAGAGTCCTTACGAATTAGTACTTGTTGCTAAAGAAAGAGCTACTCAACTTAATGCAGGAATAGAACCAACAATTGATAGAGATAACGATAAAAATACAGTTATTTCATTAAGAGAGATTGCAGAAGAAAAAATTAAAGTTTCAGATTTAACTGATAGCGCTGTTTACAAACTTAGAAAACATGTTGAGCAAGTTGACGATACTGCTGAGGATGATGAAGAAATAGGTGATGATTTTGAAAATCTATATAAAGGTGAAATTTCAAAAAGTGGTACCCCAATTTTACCATCTAAAAGAGCAAGAAAAACTCCAGAAAAAATTCAAGTAACAAAAGAAGATTTAGCTGAGCTATCTGAAACAGCTACAGCAGACGTTGATAATTCAGTAGGAGGAGAAACTATGAATGAGCAAGGAGAAGTTTCTTTAGATGAAGTATCAGAATCAGAAAATCAAGAAGCAGACATATCTTCAGACGACACTGAAGCTTCAAACTCTTAAAAAAATAATATAAAGTTATACTATGAATAGGAAAGTATCAGTTGCTCCTATGATGGATTGCACAGATCGTCATGAACGATTTTTTCTAAGATTAATATCCAAAAACACTCTTCTTTACACTGAGATGGTGGTCGATGAAGCTATAAATAGAGGAGATAAAAAAAAGTTATTGGAATTTAATATTAATGAGAAACCTGTAGCACTGCAATTAGGAGGATCTTCTCCAAAACTTTTAGCTGAAGCCACCAAAGTAGGTGAAGATTTTGGCTATGATGAGATTAATCTAAACTTAGGTTGTCCTAGTAAAAAAGTAGAAAAAAATAGATTTGGTGCTTGTTTAATGAAAGAACCAAATTTAGTGGCGGATTGTTTAAGTAAAATGCAATCAGCTACAAAACTACCAGTGACCATAAAAACAAGAATTGGTTACGATGATGTGGAAGATTATGAAAATTTACATAATTTTATTTCAACCTTAAAAACAACTGGAGTTAAAACTTTCATTATTCATGCTAGAAAAGCAATGTTAGGTAAATTCACACCTAAGCAAAATTTAAATATTCCACCTTTAAAATATGAATATGTTTATAAATTAAAAAAAGATTTTCCAAATGAAGAGATTATTATCAATGGAGGAATAACTTCAGTAGATGAAATAAAACCTCATTTAGAAAAAACAGATGGTGTAATGATAGGAAGAGCTGCGTATCATACTCCATATTTATTAGCTGATATTGAAAAAGAAATATTTAATAATGATGATGTTCCAAGCAGACAAGATGTAATTGAACAACTTATTCCTTATGTGAAAGAAGAATTAAAAAAAGGAACAAGATTAAATCAAATCATGAGACACACTCTTGGTTTATTTCATGGACAAACAGGTGCAAGTTATTGGAAAAGATATTTAAGTGAAAACATGTGTGTTAGAGATGCTGATGTGAAAAAAATTGATCACATTATGGATAAAATTAAATACAATAATGTAGATACTAGAGTAGGGCAGTCTGCTTAATTCAATTTTAACAAACGAATATAGTTATATTATTTTATTAATGGCTTTAACTGCAATACCAGTTGGTTTTGTTGCTGGTTTATTTGGTATTGGTGGAGGGTTGATAACTGTTCCTTTTTTATATTTTATTTTTGGTTCTTTAGAAATTGATCCTCAATATGTGATGCACCTTGCTGTTGGAACTTCCTTTGCAATTATAATACCAACGTCTACAGTTTCAGTTTTAACACATCATAAATTTAATGCAGTTGATTTTGATATTGTTAAGAATTACGGTCTGTTTGTTGTACTAGGAGTTATCGTTGGTACTGCTTTTGCAGCTTCTTTAAAAACTAAATCCTTGGTTTTATTTTTTTCTATAATGATTTTATTTTTAGGAATTTACTTACTTTTAATAAAAGAAAAGGAGCAAAATATAATTGTTAAAATGAAATTACATTTAAAAATAATTCTTGGTTTTTTTGTTGGATTTATATCAGCCCCCATGGGCATAGGGGGAGCTGTAATGAATGTGCCTATCCTACAGTTTTTTGGTTATTCAATAAATAAAGCAATAGGAAGTGCGGCAGCCATAGGCTTTTTAATTGCTCTGTTTGGAGCAATAGGTTTTTTAATTTCAGGAAATTATTTAAATTCAAGTCTTCCATTAAGTATTGGTTTTATAAATCTGCCTGCTTTTTTAATTTTTATACCGATTACAACTTTCATGGCTAGGATAGGAGCTAAAACTGTTCATAGTATTGATAAGAATAAAATTAGTAAGTTTTTTGGAATTTTTCTTTTAGTGGTGTCGATTAAATTTTTTTACGAATACTTAAAATTGTAACAAGTAAAAAAAAGAGGTGACTTCAGTCTCCCTCCATCACCTCACAATCCAAATTAGTTGATTCTCGCAGATTTCATAAACACTTAATAGTTGTAAATACATTTTATTAACTAATTAAAGCAACAACAATCTAAAGTTGTATTTAGATTTTTGAAAAAACTCAATTTAGCCATACATCATATTTAGGGTTATAATACTAATTGATACTTTAAATTATGGTCTCAATAAAAGACATTAATAAAAAAATTAAAAAAAATTTATTTGATCCATTAGATACATCAAAAAATAAATTCTCTTCATTTCTAAAAAATATAAAAAAAAATAAAGTTAAAAAAGATCTAGCACTTCAAAAACAATTAGAAAAAGAAAAAAAAAGAGAACTAATTTTAGAAAAAAAATTAGCAAAAAAGGCTAAACAGGATGAGCTAAAAGAAGAAAGAAAGAAACTTCTTTTTCAAAAAAAATTAATCATTGAAAATGAAAAACAAGAAAAAAAGAACGAAGAAAAAAGACAAAAAATAGAAGCTCAAAGAATTAAAATAGAACAGAAAAAAATTAAAGACGAAGAAACTAGAAAACTTAGAGAGGAAGCCAGAAAGCTTAAAGAAGAAGATTTAAGGCTAAAAATGTTAGAGAGACAAAGAATTAGAGAAGAAAATATTAAAATTAAAGAGGAAGAATTAAAAAATAAAGAAATTGAAGCTCAAAAGAGAAGAGATGAAAAAGAAAAAGAAAGACAAGAAAAAATAAGATTAAAAGAAATTGAAAGAAAAAATAGACTTGAGGAAGAACAAAGATTAAGAGAAGCAGCTAGAAAGCTGAAATATGAGCAAGAAAAACTTAAAGAAATGGAAGAAAGATTAAGAGATCTAGAAACTGAAAGACAGCAGGAAATTCAAAGACAGATTTTAAAAGAGGAGGCTGAGCAAAAAGCCAAGGAAGAGGAATTAAGAATCAAAGAAAAAGAACTTAAAGAAGCAGAACGTGAGAGAATAAATAAAGAAAATGAAAGACGTCAAAGAGAAAGAGAATTGAAAATAGAGGAGGAAAGACAAAAAAGAATTGAAGAAGAAAATGAGAGAATTAGATTATCTGAAATTGCTCAAAAAGAGAGAGAAGATGAGGAAAATAGGCGAATGAAAGAATGGGAGAAAAAATTTGATGAAGAACAACGACTTAAAGAGGAGGAATTGGTTAGAAAGTTTTATAGCGACGAAACTCCTGAACAAGAAAATAATCAGGATGGCGATAATTTAGAAACTAAAGCTGATAATGATAATTTAGAAAATAAAAACGATGAAGATAATTTAAAGAATTAAATTTTCTGATCATACTCACCGACTTTACCTGTTTTTTGTAACAAATCGTCAATAAAATCAAAGATTTTTTTCTTTCTTTCATCTGATGTTGGGCTTTCAGTAACAATAACCAAAGATGGTTTGTTTGAAGATGCTCTTATAAGTCCCCAAGAACCATCTTCAAATGAAAATCTAACTCCATTAACTGTTAAAATATCATTAATAACTTGACCATCAATTTCAGTTTTGTTTTCTTTTAAATTTTTAATTTGCTTAACTAGCTCTTCAACAACAATATATTTCTCTTCATCTTTGCAAAAAGGTGCCATTGTTGGTGTTTGGAATGTACTAGGTAATTCAGTAATAATTTCACTCATTTTTTTATTTTGATTATCTAATAAGTGACAAACTTGAATTGCTGAGTTAATTCCATCATCATAACCATATCCTAAAGGTCGATTAAAAAAGAAATGACCACTTTTTTCAAAGCCTGCTAATGCTTTTTCAGTGTTCACTTTTCTTTTAATATGAGAATGACCTGTTTTCCAATAAATTGTTTCACAATTGTTTTCTAATAAAATTTTATCTTTTGAGTATAAACCTGTTGATTTTACATCTACTACAAATTTTGAATTTTTATATTTATCTGATAAATTTCTAGCAATTAGGAGACCTATTTTGTCTGAAAATATTTCATTACCTTTATCATCAATAACACCAACTCTATCACCATCACCATCAAATCCAAAACCTATATCAGCATTATTTTCTTTAACTGCTTTAGCTATTTCATGAAGCATTTCAAGATCTTCAGGATTAGGATTATATTTAGGAAAATTCCAATCTAGATTGCAATCTAACTCTATTACTTCACATCCAATACCTTTTAGAATATCTGGAGCAAAAACACCTGCTGTTCCGTTTCCACAAGCCACAACAGCTTTTATTTTTTTCTTAATTTTGTTTTTACTAATTAGGTCTTCTTTATAAATTTTATCAAAATCTTTTATTTGTTTTTCATTACCTTCACCTTTTGTAAATTTTTCATTTAAGGTAATTTCTTTTAATTCTTTCATTTCGTCTGGTGCATGAGTGAGTCCTTTTTTGATACCCATTTTCACACCAGTCCAACCATTTTCGTTGTGGCTTGCAGTTATCATTGCAACTGCATCTGCATCTAAATTAAATTGTGCAAAATAAACCATGGGGGATAAAGACAAACCAATATCTTCTATATTGCAACCTGTAGACAATAATCCCTTTTTAAGAGCTGTTTTTATTTCCTCGCTATAAGAACGATAATCATGGCCAACTATGATTCTAGGATTATCTTTTTTGGTATGTATCTTTATCTGTGTTCCAAGGCCTCTTCCGAGATTCTCTATTCCAGATTGGTTTATATC
The DNA here is from genome assembly GCA_902592935.1 of uncultured Pelagibacteraceae bacterium. Taxonomy (GTDB): domain Bacteria; phylum Pseudomonadota; class Alphaproteobacteria; order Pelagibacterales; family Pelagibacteraceae; genus Pelagibacter. The sequence goes on from CACJGD010000018.1 coordinate 13,202, forward strand.
TTTCTCATACAACCATCGGGCGTCATATTCTCTAAAACCATAGGGATCTATTTTTATATTTTGGCTCATTGGTTATTTACTTACTGTTTATTATGTTAATTTCTTGAAAATTTTTTTATTTTTTTATTGATTATCATATTGTCGCGTTCTATAAATGTTCTGTTGTTTAAATGATTATATAGTATAATTACAACAAGCGCCTACAACATATAGTTGTTTTCGTACAAATAACAAAATATACTAAACTTTTATGAACAAGATTCTTTC
>CACJGD010000019.1 GCA_902592935.1 uncultured Pelagibacteraceae bacterium
CAGGTAACAAATATAAATTAATAGCCAGTAAACTTAAATTTGAAGGAAGAGCATTTATTAACGGTAAATATGTAAATGCTATTGATGGTAAAAAATTTGAAACAATCAATCCCGCAACTGGCAAAAAACTTTGCACTGTTGCAAAATGTAATCACAAAGACGTTAACCTAGCAGTTAAAGTTTCAAGAAAAGCTTTTAATAGTGGAGTTTGGTCTAAAAGCCCACCTGAACACAGAAAAGAAGTTTTATTAAAATTTGCTGAATTACTTAGAAAACATGGTGATGAAAATTCAGTTTTAGAAAGTGTTGATACAGGTAAACTTATCACCGATTGTATTAATGAAGTTGCAAATGATGCTCCAATGCACTTTCAGTGGTATGGAGAGTTAATTGATAAAGTATTTGGAAAAGTTGGTCCAACAGAACCTTCCATTACTAGTTTAATTGTTAAAGAACCAATTGGAGTTGTTGCTGGAATTGTTCCTTGGAACTTTCCTTTAATGATGGCGGTATGGAAAATGGCACCAGCTCTTGCAGCAGGCTGTTCGGTAATAATTAAACCAGCAGAAGACACACCTCTTACTGCAATAAGAGTTGCTCAAATTGGAAAAGAAGCTGGGATACCAGATGGAGTTTTAAATGTACTTCCAGGTTATGGTGATGTTGGTGAAGCTTTAGGTCGACACAAAGATGTTGATGCAGTTTCGTTTACAGGTTCAACTGAAGTAGGTGGTTATTTTTTAAAATACGCAAGTGAAAGTAATTTAAAACCTGTTGCATTAGAAATGGGAGGAAAAAGTCCGTTTATAGTTTTAGAAGATGCTAAAATTACTGATGATTTAATAGATAATGCTATGAATTCTGCATTTTGGAATGGTGGACAGAACTGTTCAGCAAACATGAGACAGATAGTTCATAAGAAAGTTAAAGATGAATTTTTACATAGAGTTATCAAAAAAGTTAAAAAGTTAAAAGTTGGAGATCCATTAGATCTTAAATCAAATATGGGTTCTATGATTTCAAAAGGACATTTACAAACTGTTGATGGATATATTCAAAAAGGTATTGATGAAGGAGCAAAACTTTTATCTGGAGGAGTTTCAGATAATAAGCAAAAAGGTTTTTATGCAAAACCAACTTTATTTGATGGATTAAAAGAAAATATGACAATTGCGCAAGAAGAAATTTTTGGACCTGTGCTTGGTGTTTTAACTGTCAAAAATGATGAAGAAGCATTGAAAATTGCAAGTAATTCTAAATACGGATTACATGCTAGTGTGTTCACTCAAGACATAAATAGAGCATTTCATTTAGCTAAAAGTTTGCCTTGTGGAACGGTGTCGGTGAATACTTTTTCTGAAGGAGATATTAAAACTCCTTTTGGAGGATATAAGCAATCGGGCTCTCTAAGTAGAGATCAAGGTACTGAAGCTTTAAACTCGTTTCTTCAAACAAAAACAATTTGGATAAGTCATAGTTAATTGATGATTAAACCATATAAGATAAGTGTGCCTAAAAGCACGCTTAACAATATCTATAAAAAAGTAAAAAATTATCCATGGAAGATGATGCAAAATGTGAGTGGATGGGAGTATGGAACTAATTATAATTATCTAAAAAATATATCTAAGTATTGGGTTTCAAAATATAATTGGAAGAAATTTGAAAACAAAATTAATTCTTTTAAAAATTATAAGACAAATGTGGATGGTATAAATCTACATTTTATTATTGAGAAAAGTAAAAATCCTAGATCAAGACCATTGTTACTGTTACATGGTTGGCCAGGTAGTGTAATTGAGTTTTTTAACATCATTCCAAGGCTTGCTCATCCTGAAAAATTTGGTGGAAAAATTGAGGATGGTTTTGACGTCATTGTACCTTCTTTACCAGGTTTTGGTTTTTCAACACCAATTAAAAAAGCTTTAGGTCCTAGAAAGATTGGAAAAATATTAAATAAATTTATGGTCAAAAATTTAGGTCATAAAAATTATATTGTACAAGGTGGAGATTGGGGTGCAACTATTGCTGCATGGATTGGTCTTGATAGTGCAAAAAATTGTAAGGGAATTCATATTAATTGCTTACCAATCAGACATCCTAAAGGGCCAAAAAATAATAAAGAAAAAAAATGGGAAAAAAAATTCAATTTTGATCAAATAATGCAGGAAGGATATAGGACCCAACAAGCAACAAAACCTCAAAGTTTATCTTATGCGATGATAGATAGTCCTGTAGGAACAGCAGCATGGATTTTAGAAAAATTTCACGGTTGGTCTCACTTAAATAAAGGCAAGATAGAAAAAACATTTTCAAATGATGAGCTGATATCCAACATAATGATCTATATAATTACAAATAGTTTTAATACTGCAGCTTGGATATATTTTGGAAGAAGAAAGGAAGGTGGTCGATCTTTCCCTAAAAATTTCAAAAAAATTCAAGTACCTACTGCAATAGCGGAATTTCCAAAAGAAATGCTAGAATGGCCTCCTAAATCATACGTTAACAGAATTTTTAACATAAAAAGATGGAAAAAATTTTCAAGAGGTGGTCATTTTGCGGCTTTAGAGGTTCCAAATTTATTAATAAATGATATTAAGAATTTTTTTAATAAAGACATAAAAATATTCAAATAAGTGAAAACACCTCTACTAAAAAAACAAATTATTAAGATTTTTCAAAAATATGGTTTAAGTAAAGATCATGCTTTGATTTCTGCTAATGCTTTAATCAACGCTGAACTAGTTGGTGCATATGGACATGGTTTATCAAGACTTAAAATGTACTGTGATCGAATTTCAAAAAAAGTAATTAATCCAAAACCAAAAATTAAAATTAAAAAAATATCTTCATCTATTTCACACATAGATGCAAAAAATAGTATTGGTTTTGTTGCAGCTGATCTAGGTATTAAAACTGCAATTAAGCATGCACAAAAAACTGGAATAGGAATGGTAGCAGTTAAAAACAGTGGTCACTATGGTTTATCTGGTTACTACGCAGAACAAGCGGTAAAGAAAAATTTAATTACAATGATCTATACAAATGCTCCACCTGCAGTTGCTCCACATGGTGCTTTAAAATCTTTATTTGGAACAAATCCAATTTGTTTTGGATCTCCTACTGGTTCTAAAATTCCTTTTATTTTAGATACATCAATTTCAGTAATTAATAGAGGTAAAATTAGAGTTGCTGCAAGAAATAATCAATCAATTCCTATGGGAGTTGCTTTAGATAAATTTGGGAAACCAACTACAGATGCAAAAAAAGCATTAGCAGGAGTTCAATTACCAATTGCAGGCTTTAGAGGATCGGGACTTGCTTGGATGGTTGATATTTTAAGTGGAGTTTTAACTGGAGGAAATCATGCAGGAAGAGTTAAAGATCCATTTGATGATTTTTCAGGTCCACAAAATATTGGACATTTATTTATAACTTTTAAAGCTAATTTATTTCAGAAAAATTATAACCAACGAATTAAAGATAATATTAAAACCATAAAAAAACTTCCTAAGATTAAAGGAGTTAAAGAAATAATGTATCCAGGACAAAATAAATTTAACCGGTATAAAAATAACTCAAAAAAAGAAATTTCTATACCGGATATAATAAAGAAAGATTTAAAAAATTTAATAAGTTAACATCGTCAGAGCACCCAAAGAAACGATAACAGATGATAAAATTATTGTTCGCTTTACTTTTTCCTTCTTTTTTTCTTCTAGAAGTCTTTGCTTTAGAACATCCACGTTAACCCTTTTTGGGGTTTCAACATATTGAGAAGGGGTCTCTACAATCTCGGATGTTCTATTAAAGCTTTCTGTACTCATGAATGCAAATAAACATGGATAAGTTTATATTTGAATAGATGGATTGTCCAAAATGGGTTGACACATCATTAGATATTGTTCATATTGGGTTTTTTTTTAAAAACATGCACAATTTACCTAGTATATCCGATCACATTGATGAGAAGATAATAAATAAAGTAATTCAAGATAACTTTGCCGCACTAGCACCCTATTATTTTACTTTAACAAGTAATTGGTTTGTCAGAGCCTATGATCATTGGAAAGACATAGATAAGTTCGTCATAGTTATATATTTGATACATCAAGACCTTGTATATTTCAGGCAAAATGGCTTAAAAATTAACTACGACACATTTTACGAAAAAAAATCAATTGAAATTGATAAAATTAATATTTCAGACATTTCAAAAGATCTAGGAGTTCCAAAAGAAAGTATTAGAAGAAAAGTTTTGGAATTACAGAAAATTGGTACAATTAAAAGAATTGGTAAAAAAATTTTTGTTGTTAGGGATACCCTTTACTCAGCTAAAGCGGTTGAAACACTTACAGAGATTGCAAATATGTTGCATGAATTTAATAAAATTTTAAAAAAAGAGAAACTAGTAACTGAAGTTTATTCTGTTAAAGAAATAATATTATCAATAAAAGAAAATTTTTCCTACTGCTTGTATCAGTTTAATAAATTTTGGTTTGCTTATATAAATAGATGGAGAATAGAGCTAAAAGATTTAGAAACTTTGTGTATTGGTATGGTTGTATTAATAAACGCAGTTAAAAATAAAGATTTTTTTCCAAAAAGAAATATACGTTCCTACCATAAACAACTTATGGAATCTGATACTAGAGGTGTAAATGCCATGTCAATTTCTGAGATAACTGGTATTCCAAGACCTACTGTTGTGAGAAAACTAAAATATTTAATAGATAAAAAGTACCTTCATATAAATGAAAAAAAATTAATTACATTCAATGCTAAAGATAGTGCTTTTATAACAACTAAGGGAATGGTAAATAAAAATATGATTAGCTTAAGTAATTTTATCTATAAAGTTTTTAATCAGATAAGAATAATAAATTCTTAATTAGACTTTCTTAAAATATAAATAAAAATAAATCCTGTAATATACATGATTAGTGCATAAGCAGCTGTTGGAATTGCGTACAATATATCAGTGCCAAATATTTGTGTAGAAACAAATATAGCTAAAGTACCATTTTGTAATCCGCATTCTAAAGCAATACATCTCATTTGTTTTACTCCTGAAGTAAAAGCTTTTGCAATATAGAACGCAATAACCATCATCGATACATTTAATATTAAAGTAATTAAACCAGCTTGCATTATAAAGCTAATTAAATTTTCTTTTTCTTCATAAAACGCTGCAAAGAAGAAAATTATAAATAACACAATATTAAGTTTGTTAAATATTCCAACTTTAGATACTATAAAATTTTCAGCAACTTTTCTTATGATCATTCCTAAAACTACAGGTACCGTTACAACTAAAAACATTTTTAGTGCTATTCCTGTCATTGAAATATTTTGAGACATTTCTGTTATTCCAAGGAAATCTGCAGATGTAAAAATTATCAAAGGAACTGTAATTATACTTAACAAACTAATTACAGCTGTTAAAGATATTGATAATGCAACATCTCCATCAGCAAATTTTGTCATAATATTAGATGTTACTCCACCTGGAGCTGCAGCTATGATCATAACCCCTATTGCTATTTCTGGCGGAGTATTAAAAATTAAAATTAATATGTAAGCGACTATTGGAAGAATTATTAATTGAGAAATAAAGCCAACAATAAAATCTTTTGGTGCTTTAAATATTCTTGTAAAATCTTCTAGCTTTAATCCTAAGCCCAAACCTAGCATTATAAGAGCCAATATGATTGGTGCAATTTTTGTTACTATTTCCAAATTTTCTCCCTCCCCCTCAAGAAAGAACTATATACATTATTTAATAAGATAAATAAATTTTAAACCTACAAGTGAATATCCAAACAAAATAGTAACATTTTCCTGAATTTCATAATAAGTTTTTTAGAATAAATATAACTTAGAGAGGAAATAATGAAAAATCTTATTAAGATAGCATCTATTGTCCTTCTTTTTTCAATTACATTGTTTGGTCTTACAAACAAAGCTTCTGCTGCAAAATTAACTTTATATTGCAGTGTAGAAATCGATGTTTGTGAAATGCTTGAACAAGCGTATGAAAAAGAAACAGGCACAAAAGTTGCGATGACAAGAGCAAGTAGTGGTGAAACTTTTGCGAAAATTAAAGCAGAGGGATCTAATCCAAAAGGAGATGTTTGGTTTGGTGGAACAGGTGATCCACACTTAACGGCTGCTCAGGAAAATTTAACAGAGAAATATAAATCAAAACATTTTGACGATTTATTACCTGCAGCTCAAAACCAAGCTAAAAATGCTGATTATAAATCTGTAGGGATTTATGTTGGTGCATTAGGTTTTGGATACAATAAAGATCTTTTAGCAAAAAAAGGTCTTCCAGCTCCAAAATCATGGATGGACTTAACTAAACCTATTTATAAAGGTGAAATCCAAGTAGCAAATCCTAATTCATCTGGAACTGCTTACACAACTTTAGCTACAATTCTTCAAATTTTTGGAGAAGATAAAGGTTGGGATTACATGAAAAAACTTCATGCAAATATAAATACTTACACAAAATCTGGTTCTGCTCCTATTAAAGCAACTGGAAGGGGTGAAAACCTAATTGGTATTTGTTTCCAACACGATGGTGTTAAACAAACTAAAAAAGGTTTGCCTGTTGTAACAGTATCTCCTGCTGAGGGAACTGGTTATGAAGTTGGATCAATGAGTATTATTGCTGGTGCAAGAAATATGAAGGAAGCTAAGAAGTTTTATGACTGGGCATTAAGTCCTGCAATACAAACTATGGTTTTCACTTCAGGAAAATCTTTGCAAGTACCATCAAATACTAAAGCAAAAGCTGATCCTGATGCTCCAGATTTATCTACAATTAACTTAATTGATTACAATTTTAAAGTTTATGGAGATAAAAGTACTAGAGCGAGCCTGTTATCCAAGTGGGATAACGATGTATCTGTAATTCCTAGATAATTTTAGGAATTAATGAGAGGACTCGTTATCTGTTGGATGCTCATAGGAGGATTGGGTTTCATAGTCTTTCCATGGTATGTAACGGGTGACGGGTTTTTCTCAATAAACTGGATACTAGAATATTCTTTAGAGGATTATGGTTCAGTATTACCACAAGTATTTATAAATAAAAAGTATTGGCTTTTACCAATATTACTTCCATTAATTTTTCCTTTAGCAACATTAAAATTAAATCAGAACAACCCCCTATATTCTAAAATTTTCTTATACTCAGGGTTAATTGGTTTTTTTTACTTTTTTCTTCAGGGATTTTCTATTGGTATCAGAGGATGGAATTTTGAAATTTTACAATCTATTTTTGGTGATGTAGAAAATCAATTTGGTGTTGGATCAGGTGCGGTTTTAATTTGTTGTACATTTGTATTTTATATCACTCATGGTCTATCAGCACGTGGATGGTTGAATGGAGATAATTTTATAGTTGGAAGTATAGGTAGTATTATAATTTTAGTTTCAACTTTTGTATTTTTTCCAATTTTCAGAATGTTTACAGTTGCTTTTAAAGGAACTGAGGGTGGATATGAAATAAGTAATTTTTCAGACAAAATATTTAATAAAGGAATTTGGGGACTTGATTGTCTTTATAGTGATTATGCTTGTGGTGTTTTTTGGAATACCGTTACTATGGGTACACTCACTGCATTTTCATCAACAATTTTGGGGTTAGCTTTTGCTTTAATAGTTGCAAGAACTAGTTTCAGATTTAAAAAAACAATTAGGGTATTATCTGTATTACCAATAATCACTCCACCGTTTGTAATTGGTCTAGCAATAATTATTTTATTTGGAAGAACTGGTGTAGTAAGTAACTTTCTTGAGTGGGCGTTTGATATCGAACCTTCTAGATGGATTTATGGTTTACCTGGAATATGGTTTGCCCAAACACTTGCTTTCACCCCTATCGCATTTTTAGTTTTAATTGGAGTTGTTGAAAGTGTTAGTCCTTCTATGGAAGAGGCTTCACAAACATTAAGGGCTTCTAAATGGCAAGTTTTTAAGACTGTTACTTTACCATTAATGAGACCGGGAATTGCAAATGCATTTTTATTAGGTTTTATTGAAAGCTTAGCAGACTTTGGTAACCCTTTGGTGCTTGGAGCAGAATATGATGTTTTGTCTACTGAAATATTTTTTGCAATTGTTGGTGCACAATACGATGAAACTAAAGCAGCAATATTAGCAATGATTTTATTATCTGTAGTTCTGGTGGTATTTTATCTGCAAAATCAATGGTTAGGAAAAAAATCGTATATTTCAATTTCAGGTAAAGGAGATAGTGGTGTTCATCCTGAACTTCCAAATAAAACAAAATGGTTAATTTATTCAACCGTGCTTCCGTGGGCTTTATTAACATTTATAATTTATGTAATGATTATGTTCGGTGGATTTGTAGAAATGTGGGGTGTAGACCATAGTTTTACTTTAAGACATTATATTGAAGCTTTTAGTGTTGATTGGGTAAAAGAAAGAGGTTTCTTATGGACTGGAACTGCTTGGAATTCATTTAATACTACATTTACGATAGCTCTTATTTCCTCTCTACCAACCGCTGCAATAGGAATTTTAACTGCGTATCTTCTAACAAGACACAAATTCAAAGGAAAAAATGCTTTTGAATTTGGTACTATGTTGAGCTTTGCAATACCTGGTAGTGTTATCGGTGTAAGTTATGTTTTTGCTTTCAATGTTCCTCCCCTTGAAATAACAGGAACTGGAATAATCTTAGTAATTGCATTTGTATTTAGAAATATGCCTGTTGGAGTTAGAGCAGGAATAGCTGCAATGAACCAACTTGATCCACATTTGGATGAAGCTTCATCTACTTTAAACGCATCTAGTTCTCAAACATTTAGAAACATAATTCTTCCATTATTAAAACCTGCAATTACAGCATCTTTAGTCTTTAGCTTTGTAAGAGCTATGACAGCAATTAGTGCCGTTATCTTCTTGGTAAGTGCAAATTACGATTTAGCAGTTTCATACATATTAGGAAGATTAGAAAATAATGACTACGGACTTGCAATAGTGTATTCATCTGCATTAATTGTAGTAATGCTGTTTACAATTACTTTGATGCAATTAATAATAGGAAAACGTAAATTAGGAAGAAGAGATCAAGACGCTGGAATTTTACAAGGAAATTTAGGATAATGAAAAAAGCAGAAGTAAAGTTTGAAAATATAACAAAAAAATTTAATGAAACTACAGCGGTAGATAATGTTAGCTGTAAATTTGAAGCTGGAACTTTAACTACTTTACTTGGTCCATCTGGTTGTGGAAAAACTACTTCACTAAGAATTATTGCAGGTCTAGAAAGAGCTACAAGTGGTAAAATATTAGTAGATGATGAAGACGTAACATTGTTGCCCGCAACTGACAGAGATGTATCAATGGTATTTCAATCTTACGCTTTGTTTCCACACATGAGTGTAATTGAAAATGTTTCATATGGCTTAAAAATGATCAATGTAAATAAGGAAGAATATATTCAAAAATCTTTAGAAACTCTTAAGTTGGTAAACCTTGAAGGATACGAAAATAGAATGCCCTCTGAATTATCTGGGGGACAGCAACAAAGAGTTGCTGTTGCAAGAGCAATAGTTCTAGAACCAAAGGTATTATTGTTTGATGAACCTCTTTCAAATTTAGATGCAAAATTAAGAAGGCAGGTCCGAGAGGATATAAGAGAAATACAACAAAAACTTGGAGTTACAACAATTTATGTAACTCATGATCAAGAAGAAGCTTTAGCAATATCTGACAAAGTAATAGTAATGAATAATGCTGTTATTGCTCAAGAAGGTAGTCCAAAAGATCTTTATAATTATCCACAAAATAAATTTGTAGCTAATTTTATTGGTGATGCGAATGTTGTAAAAGCAGAAATTTTAGACAAACAATCAAATTCTTATGATTTAAAAATAGCTGAAATGAAAATTAAAGTTAAGAGCGATAAAGAATTAGGAGAAACTGTCTCTGTAGCACTTAGACCTGAAAAAATTTCAATAAACAAAGATAAAAAAGAAAATTCTATTCATGCAAATATAAACAATGCATCATTTGTTGGAAACAGCTATCAATACATATTAAATTCAAACGCTGGGAAACTATTTGTTATTTCGGGAGAAACAAATGACATATTTAAAGTTGGAGAAGAGGTCTTTTTGAGTATAAATGACAAAGAAGTAAAAATTCTTAACGATTAAATATTATGCTCTCAAGTAAAGAAATTGTATGCCCAAATAACCTTCTAGATTTAGCTCACAAAAAAAAAGGTATTAAAGTAGCTGTTGTTAATGCTGGAAAACCACTTCCAATGCTATCTATTCAAGATGCGGTAAATGAAAATTTAATTGAACCAATTTTTATTGGTCATGACGTAGAAATACAAAAATGTGCTGAAGATATTGGCTGGGATATTTCTAACTATGAACTTATTCATGAACCAGTAGAAAATGATACTGCTAAAATTGCTGCTAAACTTGCAAGTGAAGATAAAGTTAAAATAATTGTGAAAGGACACATTCATACAGATGTTTTAATGAAAGAGGTTTTAAAACGTGAATATAATTTGTTAGGTAAAACAAGACTAAGTCATATTTGGCATATGAGTATTGGCAAAGATGACAAACCTTTAATAATTACTGATGGAGCATTAAATGTTTTACCTAATATAAAAACTAAAATGCATATTTTGAAAAATGTAATAAATTTTTCACACAGGATAGGAATTGAAAGACCAAAAATATCTGTATTATCAGCTACAGAAGAAGTTTTAGAGAGTGTTCCAAGCTCAATTGAAGCTTCAGAGATTACAAAATTAGCCAAAAAAGAAAATTTAAATGCTGATGTATTTGGACCTTTAGCATTTGATAATAGTATTTCCAAAAAATCTGCTGGAATAAAAGGGATTAAAAATACAGTTGCAGGTGAAGCAGATGTATTATTAGTGCCAAGTGTTGAGGCAGGTAATGCATTGGTTAAAATGCTTATATACTTTAGTGGTGCATGTGCAGCAGGAGTAGTAGTAGGTGGAAAAGTGCCGGTGGTAATAACTAGTAGATCTGATGAGCCTCAAGCACGTTTAGCTTCAATCGCAGCTGCAGTAGTCGCTTTAGACTAAATGTTTCATTGAATTTCAAAAGAAATTCATTTAAATAAATTGAAATTTTAAAGGAGAGAAATGGCAATTACATACTTAAAAAAATCACCAAAAACATCATCAACTGATGATACAAAAACACGAGAAATAGTTGAAAATATTCTAAAAGATATTGAGACTAGTAAAGAAGAAGGTTGCAAAGAACTTTCTAAAAAGTTTGATAAATATGAAGGTGATGTAATTGTTTCAAAAGAAAAAATTGAAGAAATAAAAAAAAATTTAGATCAAAAAACTAAAGATGATATTCAATTCTCTCATGAAAGAGTTAGAAAATTTGCTGAAGCACAACTAAAAAATTATGGCCAAGACTTCGAGGTTGAATTATCTGATGGTTTATTTGCTGGACAAAAACTTATTCCAGTAAATACAGCAGGTTGTTATGTTCCAGCTGGAAGATATGCTCATATAGCTTCAGCTGTAATGAGTGTAACAACAGCAAAAGTTGCTGGAGTTAATAATATTTTAGTTTGTAGTTCACCTAAACCTGGAGTTGGAGTACATCCATCAATAGTTTACACAGCTGACTTATGTGGAGCTGATGTAATAATGAATTTAGGTGGTGTGCAAGCTATTGCGGCAATGACCAATGGATTATTTGGAAATGCACCTGCAGATATTTTGGTTGGTCCTGGTAACCAATTTGTTGCAGAAGCAAAAAGAATTTTATTTGGAAAAGTTGGTATAGATTTATTTGCTGGTCCAACAGAAATTGCAGTAATCGCAGATGATACAGCTGATCCTGAAATGGTTGCATATGATTTAGTTGGACAAGCAGAACACGGTTATAATTCTCCAGCTTGGTTGTTTACTAAAAGTAAAAAAGTTGCAGACTATGTTATGGAAAGAGTTCCAGAATTAATTGCAGATTTACCAGATCTTCCAAGAGAAAATTCAGGTGCTGCATGGAGAGATTATGGTGAAGTGATTCTTTGTGATACTGATGAAGAGATCGCTAAAGTTAGTGATGAATATGCTCCAGAGCATTTAGAAGTCCAGACTAAAAATTTACAATGGTACCACGACAGATTAAAAAATTATGGATCTTTATTTATTGGTGAAGAAACAACTGTTGCTTATGGAGATAAATGTTCAGGCACAAACCATATATTGCCGACTAAAGGTGCTGGTAGATATACAGGTGGTTTATTTGTTGGTAAATTTATTAAAACTTTGAGTTTTCAAAGAATGACTAAAGAATCAACAAAAGAAGTTGGTGCAGCTTGTGCAAGAATTTCTAGATACGAAGGAATGGAAGCACATGCAAGAACAGGTGATGTAAGATTAAGAAAATACGGTTTTTCTAATTAGTAATTACTTAATTTTAAATCTAAATAAAGAGCTGCTGACCAAGAAAAGTTTTTTGCTCCCATAGGTTGACCATTTTTACAACTGAAATATTCAAAAAAACCTTTTTTTTCTAATATTTGGATGGTTTTATTTTTTATTTTATCAGAAAATAACTTATCTTTGTTTTTTAGTCCTTTATAAATAAACCAATTACAATTAATCCACACAGGACCTCTCCAGTATCTTTTCTCTTCAAAACTTTTATGATTTGGTTTAATTGATGAAAAAAAATATTTTTCTTTTGAATTATGTTTTTTTAGATTTTGAATTAGTTTTTTGTTAATTTTGTCATTATTT
>CACJGD010000020.1 GCA_902592935.1 uncultured Pelagibacteraceae bacterium
ATAGATTTTTCAGTATCAAAAGGAGGGTATAGATTGAGACCTCATCGGGATGATATAACTAGGTTGTATAATTTCTTAATTTATTTATCAGACATCCCAAAAAAAAATGGTGGCTCTCTTACTATTTATAGAAAAAAAGCAAAAAAAAATTTAAGAAAAAGCTTTAGAAGATTTCCGAAAATAACTGAACTTGAGATAGTCAAGTCTTTTACACCCAAAAAAGGGACTGTTGTTTTTTTTCAATCTACTCCAAATTCCTATCATGGAGTAAAGCGCTTTATAGAGAAAAATTGTCCAAAACGTTTTTTTATTTATGGAAGTTATGCTTTAAACAAACCAGTTATATGGAATTACAAAGGGATTTCATATTATCCTCACATAATTAGCACAAAAAAAAGAATGCTAACCTCTTTTCATGATGCGAACTATTTAACCACAGCACCAAAACATTGAAATTAAGTGAATGATAAAATAAATTTTAATGATGACAAATAGTCTTCAAAAAAAATTATATGAGAATGGGTACCTGGTTGTTAAAAACGTACTCAACTTTAGAAGAGACTTAAAACCAATTCTAAATGATATGGAATTTGTCATGGATTGTCTCATCCAAAAATATGCAAAAAAAAGGGAGGTTAAAAAAGTTCTTAATTTCGATTTTAAAAAAAAATACTCTTATATTTCAAAGCTTAATATTAATGATTTGGATCAGTATTTTAACACTCGATTACCAAGAGACCATGTAAAAAAAGATAGTGATTATTTTGCTACTCAATCATTATGGAATTTAATTACAAATAAAAACATTTTGGATGTTGTAGAAAAAATTTTGGGTAAAGAAATAATGTCTAACCCTGTTCAAAATACTAGAATTAAACAACCTGAAAAAAAATTACCCAAGGGATCAATTCATGATGGTTTAAGTGGTAGAACACCGTGGCATCAAGATGCTGCTGTACTAAATACAAGAGGACAAAAATTAACTGACATGGTTACCGTATGGATCCCCTTTACTAAAACTACTAAGAAAAATGGATGTATGATTACAGTTAAAGAAATAAATAAAATGGGATTATTAAATCATGTATCAGGATACAGGGGGCAAGTAGAGTTAAAGAATAGTAAATTACTTGACGATATGGATCACATTTATTTAGAAGCAAATGTGGGTGATTTAATATTATTGCATAAACACTCTATACACTGCTCTTTACCAAATAGATCAAATGATTTTAGAATAAGTGCTGATCTCAGATATAACGTTGCTGGACAACCCTCTGGAAGAGAGCCGCTTCCAAACTTTTATGTTAGAAGTAAAAATAAAAAAAATCTTAAAGTTCAAAATTTTAAACAATGGTTATCTCTATGGGAGAAGGCTAAAGATAGACGTATTGGAAAATATGCCTTTAAATATCCTCTGCCAACATATAAGAATAATAAAAGAGACTTGTCTAATTTAGTTTAATATTAAAAAAATTAATGACCAAAATTTTAATCACAGAGTTTATAAACCAGGATAGTTTAGATAATTTAAAAAAAAATTTTGATGTTTTGTATAATGAACAGTTGTGTGAGAACAAAATTGAGCTAGAAAAAAAAATAAAAGACTGTGATGGATTAATTGTAAGAAATAAAACCCAGTTAAATTCTGATGTGTTGAAAAATGCATCTAACCTTAAATTTATTGGAAGATTAGGTGTTGGTTTAGATAATATTGATACAGAATATTGCAAAAATAAAAATATTCATGTTCAACCAGCTACAGGAATGAATGTAGACTCTGTTGCTGAATATGTTGTTTCTTCATCACTGTCTCTTATTAAAAAAATTCCAATGTTTCATAACGGAACTATCAAGGGTGAATGGCCAAGAACAACCATTAAATCTATAGAAATAAACCATAAGTATTTAGGAATAATAGGATTTGGCACAATTGGAAAAAAAGTTGCTGAGTATTCCTCAAAAAATGGTTTAAAGGTTTTAGCTTACGATCCTTATGTTAACGAAATAAATAATAAAGAAATTGATGCTAAATTATCAAGTTTAAATCAGATATATGAAAAATCAGATATCATTTCAATACATCTACCTCTTACTGATGAAACGAAAAATATGATAAATAAATCGTCATTTTCTCAAATGAAAAATAAACCGATTATAATAAATACCTCTAGAGGGGGTATTATAAATGAGAGTGATTTAATTGAAGCTTACAATAAAAATAATATTTCTGGCTTTGCTCTTGATGTGTTTGAAAAAGAACCAATAGAGAGTAAATTTTATAACAAAATAAAACCGGGTATGAATTGTATATTAACACCTCATATTTCTGGTGTTACAACAGAGTCAAACATTAGAGTAAGTGACTTTATAGTTAAAAAAATTACAGATTTTTTTAACTAATTATTTCTTCTAGATTTATTAATCGACCTTGTTTTATTGATAGCTCTGCAGCCTCTCCCACAGCAACAGCAATTAAACCATCTTCTAATGAAACCTCTGGATCTGAGTTATTTTCGATAGCTTTCAAAAAGGCTAAGTGTTCGTAGTAAGTAGATCCATGATGGTGGCCGGCCTCAAGAATTTTTTTATCTACTTCAATATTTTCAATGTGTGTTTTACCATCTCTCATTCCAATTCTTATATTTGATGAGGTTTTACCTGAATCATCCGAGGGGACTGAAGTTTCAATTTTTCCTTTATTTCCTGTGGCTACAAGCTCTTCTTGCATGTCAGAATTTTCTGCAAACATACAAAGCTCAAGCAAACTCCTTGCTCCATTTTCAAAATTTACAATCACATAAGCATTATCAATGATGTTTGGTTTTTTGCCATTATACACTTCATCTAAATGATTAACGTCTTGACCACCACTTGCATAAACACTGAGTGGCTTACTTTGGATAATCAATCTCATTAAATCAAAGAAATGACAGCATTTTTCAACAAGTGTACCACCAGTATTTTCCTCAAAACGATTCCAATCATTTACTTTTTTTAAAAAAGGAAATCTATGTTCCCTTATGGTTAAAGTTTTTAAATCACCAATTTTGTTATTATGAATTTCATTAATAAACTTTGAAACTGGCGGCATATATCTATACTGCATCGCAGTCCAAAATACTGAAGGATAATCTTTTGTAAGTTTTTTTATTTCTAAACAATCTTTTGTATTAGTACATAATGGTTTTTCTACTAATATATGTTTTTTAGTTTTGATTACATCTTTTAAGATTTCTATATGGGTAAAGTTAGGAGATGAAATTAAGTATACGTCAACTATATTTTTCTCAATCATTTCTAAATGATTTTTAAAGCAAGATACGTCTGTTTTTAAAATTTCTTTACATTTATTTAATGATTCTTCATGAGGATCAGCAAGTGCAACTACCTCAGTATTATCAATTAATGATATATTTAAAATATGTTCTTGAGCCATTGTCCCTGCTCCAATAATTCCATATTTTATTTTTTTCATGTCCTGTTTGTATCAGTTTAATTTAAAAACTTAATCAATACTTAGCCCGCTTGGCACTTTATCTGGTATACCTAGCGGTCTCTGATTTCCACTTCTGCCAGTTAAAGATTCGAGGAAAGAAACAAGTTGATCAATTTCTTTGTCATTCAATTCTATAGGATGTATGTCAATGCTTGATAAAATTCTGTCTTGTTCTCTTTTGTCTGAAAAAGTTACGAAATCAATTTCTTCTAACCAAGGCGCCTTAGGTAAATTTGCATATTCAGGTTTCCAATTCTTATTCATTTTTATTGGTTTCAGATGATGTTTAATTATTAATTTTAGAGTTGGATATGCACCATTATGACCATAAGGAGCTGTTAAAGAAACGTTTCTTAATGCTGGCGTTTTAAATTTATACATATCGTTTATATTGTCCGTTTCGACCATTCGTCCAACGTCACGTGCATAAGGATCAAAAGGCCGTATCCTTCCAGGTCCAAATTGAGGAATTCCTATTGAATGAAATTTTTGATCTGACAACAAAGATCCTGAATGACAAGAACTACAGTTTGCTTTTCCATAAAATAAATTCATTCCTTTTATTTGCTCTAAAGTTAACGCTTGTTTATCTCCATTTAAATATTCATCAAAGGGAGAGTCAAAAGATGTCCATTCATGAATTTCAAATGCAGCAATCGAATTTACAATATGTGTAATGTTAATATCTAAGGCGCTGTTAATATCATCAAAAGCATTTTTAAATAACTCGACATATTCTGGAATTCCTCTAATCCTGTGAGTAATTACAGGCCAAACTCTATCAATTCTCATACTATCTTTTCCAACTTTTGAGACCAAGCCTATAATTTCATTTTCACCTGGATTTCCTGCCATCTCAAACTGTCTTGTCATAGGAAACAAAGCTTGAACTGCAACAATATTATCAAGCCCTTTAGGAAGAGATTCTTGAGCAGGTGTATTAAAACCGTTACCAAATATATTCGATTTAGTTACTCTTCCATCGTGTAACAAAGTGGTGATATCTTTAAATCCTAAATTCCATAAAGCTAGGGCGTTTCTTGGGATACGTTTTTTAATTTTATCATCTCCAGTACCAGCTGTTCTTTTTAACCCAATACCTGAACCGCCTTCTCCTATACCCAAAGAAAGGCCATCTGATCCACCTAGATCGTGACTATGACATGTTGCGCAAGCTATATTTCTATTTGCAGATAAAATTTTGTCATGAAATAAAAGTCTACCTATTTTTACTTGTTTCATGTCAACTTTATGAAAATCATCAATTGTTAATGGTTTAGGTAATTCTGTTGCGTAAGTTTTATTTGCTGAAATTAAAAATAGAATTATAAATATTGATATTTTTAAATGATTAAATATCTTTTTATACTTTTGTTTCTTCCATCGGTAGTTTTTGCAGAGATAGAAAATGCTCGAGATTTGATGGAGGAAGGAAAATTTAAAGAAGCTATGAAGGAGCTTATTCCAGCAGCTAGATCTGGTAATGCTGACGCTGAAGAGCTTATTGGTATTATGTACGCTATGGGTCTTGGTGTTGAAAGAGATGATGTTAGAGCTTTTGAATGGTATCTCAGGTCTTCTATGAAAGGTCATCCTGGTGCTCAATCTGGTGTTGGGTGGTATTACGAAATTGGTAGAGGACTTCCTGCTCCCGATCTTGTTAGAGCATATATGTGGTATGGTTTGTCTGCTATTGGCGGAGATCCTGATGCTGCAATTTCTCAGGAAGAAGTTATTAAAAAAATGACTCCTGAACAAATTGAAAAAGCTCATATTCTCATAAAAGATTATAAATCTTGGATATATCCTTTTAGATAATGAGGCGAACTAAAATCCGCCCCATTATATTAATTTGAATTACAAATCTTTTTTGTATGCGCTCGATGCTCTTTTCTCTGCACTTGCTACAGCTTTAGTTAAAGCATTGAAAATCTCTTTTCCACCTTTAACATTAGCTTTAAACCAATCATACACTGGGCTAGCTTCTTTTTTAAAACTAGCTTTTTGATCAGGCGTAGGAACATATAAATCTCCACCACCTGCTACAAAGTCTTCATAAGCTTTAATTGATTTTCTTTTAGGAGATGCAAAAGTTGCTTGTTGTAGAGCATAAAAACCATCAGTCACAACCTTTTTAAGATCCGTAGACATAGATTCATATTTTGCATTATTCATCCACCATAATGCTCCCATATATGCGTGACCATCTAAAGTAACATATTTTAGACCTGCATCAGGAAACTTCATGTTCATAATGTCAGTAATTCCATTTTTAGAACCCTCAACTACACCAGTTTGAAATGATGTAAATAATTCTGGCCATGGAATTGGAGTTGGAGATGCACCTAATGCTCTTACAAGCTCCTGAGGTAAATCAGCTACAACCGTTCTGATTTTTAAACCTTTCATGTCGGATGGATTTGCAATTCTTCTTTTTGTATTAGCAAAATTTCTCCATCCTCCAGTGTTTCCAATTGTCATCAACCTAATTGAGTCATTAGAATCTTTTAGAGCCATTTTTCTCATTGTTCTTACAAAATCACCTTGCATTACATCTTCAGCAATTCTGTCATCAGCCATTAGATAAGGTAAGTCTAAAACTTGAACATATGGAAATACACCTGCAGCACCTCCAGAAGTAGAAATATAAATATCTATACTTCCATCAGATACACCTTGTAAACATTCAGCACCTTTTGAACAAAGCTGCGTACCTACAAATAATTCTACAGCTATTTTTCCATTTGAAGCTGCTTCTACGTAGTTTTTAAATACTACAGCACCATCATAATCTTCATCTTGATCATTAGAGTTCATTGTCATTCTTAAGTTATAATCTGCAGCTGAAACAGATGCAGTAAAACTAATTAAGAATAATAATGAAAAAAATGATTTAATTAATTTACTCATAATTATTTCCCTCTCATTAAATATTTATGTATGAAAACTATACTTAAATTGAATTAGAGAGTCTATCGACTAGTAAAAAAAATAATTAAATTTATTTAGCGAATCCAGTAATCAAAGGAATCGTCATCGAAATTGACGGAAAATATGTTATTAAAAATATAACTATAGCTTCTACTGCTAAGAATGGCAATATAGCTTTTGCTATTGTTTCTACTCTTTCCCCTGACACAGAAGATGCAACAAATAAGACAAGACCCATTGGTGGAGTTGCTAAACCAACTGTTAAATTAACCGACATTATAATTGCAAAGTGCACAGGATGAACTCCAAGTTCAACAAAAACTGGACCGAGAATTGGTCCTAAAATAATTATAGCTGGACCTGCATCTAAAAACATTCCAACAACAAATAATAAAATATTTATAAGAAATAATAAAACATATGGATTATCAGTTAATCCTAAAACGAACGCAGCAAGATGCTCAGGGGCATGAGATAAACTTACAACTGTTTTAAAAGCCATTGCGGCACCAACTAAAAGAAGAACTACTGAAGATACCATCGCTGCTTTTGTCATGACTTTAGGAACATCTTTCCATTTTAATGATTTCAAAACAAATAAACCGATAAACATTGCGTAAGCAGCTGCAACAGCTGATGCTTCTGTTGGAGTGAAAATTCCACCAAGAATACCTCCTAAAATTATCACTGGTGTCATTAAAGGAAAAAAAGCTTTAAGAGATGCCTTGCCTCTTTGGCTCCAAGTTGTTTTTTCGGTTACTGCTGGAAAATTATATCTCTTGGCCATAAATTTTATTGTGACCATCAAACTAACTCCTACTAAAATACCAGGTACAATTCCTGCTAAAAATAATGCTGCAACACTCTCACCCATTACATACGCATAAATAATCATTATCCCTGAGGGAGGAATTATGGGTCCAATTACAGAACTAGCTGCAGTAATAGCTGCTGCAAATTTTTTTGTATATCCTTGTTTTTCCATTGCTGGAATAAGCATTGATCCAATTGCCGATGTGTCGGCTACAGCTGAACCTGATAAACCAGCAAACAACATTGAGGTCAGGACATTGACATGAGCTAATCCCCCTTTTAAGTGACCCATCATCGCTTGACTAAATTCAACAAGTCGATGGGTTATTCCTCCTCTGTTCATTAACTCCCCTGCTAACATAAAAAATGGAATTGCCATCAAAGGGAAGCTATCTATTCCATTATAAATATTTCTATAAAGCATAGCTCCATCTCTAGCTTGATCATTTAACCAAAGCAAAATTCCTGGTGCTGCTAACAATCCAAAAAATACAGGCAAACCAATTAACAAAAATATTAAAAACAAAGGGAGAAACCAAACTAACATTATTGTGTCTCCAACTTTTGTTTATCGTAGTCTTCGGGTAAGTCTAATTTTGTAAAATTAGTAAGAATATTTCTTAAAATTAATTCTATGTTCACAGATATTAAAAAAACAATACCGACAGGCAATGACATATACATCCAAGCTAATTTTATTGGTTCTGCTTTTCCACCAATTAAATGAAAAGGAATTTTTATCGATGAGGAATTAAATATCCACCCAGCATTAATATGTTTAAAACCTAATTCTAGACCTATAACTAAGACAAAAAGAGATACAATTAATAAAAACAAAGTTAAAAATGTGGAGATAAATTTTGGTAAAAATCTCTCTAATAAATCAATAGAAACAAATCCACCCCATCTATATGCTGAGGGTGCAATCAATCCTGTCATCCATAACATTAAAAATCTAGCAACTTCATCAGGCCATGGCAGTGCATTATTTAATACATACCTAAAAAATACTTGTACCAAGATAACAATCACCATCAAAAATATTGCTATCCATGCAAACTGTCTACCAATTCTTAAAAAAAAAGTATTTATTTTCTCAAGGATATTAAAAACAGATAGGAGAATATTAATTGTCAAGTTCACAACTAAATTTATTTTAATTATTTAATAAATACAACTTTAATCAAAAAACTAATTTACTTTATATGATAATTCTCGTATTAAAAATGCTCCCTAAAAAATTAATATATAATTATGAGTAATAAAAAAAAGATATTAATAATTCAAAAAGTCCATGAAAAAGGTATGGAATTAATTAATAACCATCCCAATTTTGATGTTGAAGTAACTAACGATACCTCAATTGAAAATTTAAAATCAAAATTAAAAGATTGTGATGGCGCATCAATAAGAATTGCAAAGCTTCCTGGAGAAGCGTTTGAAGAAGCAAAAAATTTAAAAATTATTTCAAGACATGGTGTTGGTTACGACAATATCGATTTAAAAAAAGCTAAAGAAAAAGATATAAAAATAGCAATAACAGCTAATGCTAATGCTGTTACAGTTGCGGAACATGTGATGTTCGTTTTGTTAAATATTGCAAAAAGAAAAGACTTATTTGACAAAACAGTAAGAGAGGGAAATTTTAAAGACAGAAATAAATTACCAAAAACTATAGAAGTATGGAAAAAAAATTTTTTGATAATGGGTTTTGGAAGAATAGGAAAAGCGCTAATCAAAAGATGTTTAGGCTTTGAAATGAATGTATTTGTTTATGATCCATTTGTAGACAAAGATAAAATTGAAGAATTGGGGGGAAAAAAAGTCGAAGATCTAGCTGAAGCAGTAAAAACTATGGATGTTATTTCACTCCATATGCCTTTGACGGACAAAACCGAAAATTTAATTAATTATAATTTATTAAAAACAATGAAAAAAACTTGTATTATTATTAATGCAGCAAGAGGTGGAATTATTCATGAAGAAGATCTTGATAAGGCACTAAATGAAAATTTAATTTTTGGTGCTGGTATTGATGTATTTAAAAAAGAACCACCTGATGAAAATAATCCACTTCTTAAAAATAAAAAAGTTTACCTAAGTCCACATACAGCAGCTTTTACTGACGAATGTATGACAAGAATGGGTAAAGAAACAATTCAAAATATTATTGATTTTTTTGATGAAAAATTAGAAAAATCTAAGATCGTAAAATTATAATATAAAAATAATTTTAAAAAATTTTATTTTAAATCGCTTTGCTTTGCTCCTGAGATCAGAGAACTAACTTTTATTTATAGATTATCAGTTATTATAGATATCAATGTTACTTTTATTTAAAGTTTCAGTTAAATACTTATACCCTATTTTTGCATATTCAAATGGGTTTGCTTTAGATGGATCTTGTTCTGCCTCTACAACTAACCATCCTGAATAATTTTTTTCTTTCAATACATCAAACAATGGCTTGTAATCAATACATCCATCACCTGGAACTGTAAATGCACCTTCTAAAAATGCCCCTCTAAAACTTAAGTCATCTTTTAAAGATTTTTCTAATACACTTTTTCTAATATCCTTACAATGCATATGAATTAATCTTTCGCTAAAATCATTTAATATTTTTAAAGAGTCTCCCTGAGCAAATAACATGTGGCCAGTATCTAATGTAAGTTTTACACTATCATGTGTGTTTTCAAGTAATCTTACCGTATCCTCTTCAGTCTCTATTATTGTGCCCATATGATGATGATAAGCAAGTGGCATACCTTCATCTTCAAGATATTTTCCCATTTCTGAGATTTTTTGATAATATTTTTTAGACTCTTCAAGACTCATTTGAGGTCTTGTAGATAATTTTCGATCTGGGTCTCCTTGAATTGAACCAGAAACTTCGGCAAAAACCATGCAAGGTGAATTACAATCTTTAAAAAGTTTAAGTTGATCTTGAATAACTTTTTTTTCTTCATTAACACTATTTGTTCTTAAATTAGCCCCGTACCAACCTGAACAAAGATTTAAATTAAATTCATTAAGTTTAGGAATTAATTCTTCTGATTTTTTTGGAAATTTACCGCCAGATTCAATTCCTATAAATCCTGCCTGACTAGCTTCAGACAAACATTGTTCTAAAGATGTGTCACCACCCAATTCAGGCATATCATCATTACTCCATGCAATTGGCGCTATTCCTAATTTTACTGACATACAAAATTTATTAAAAATTTAAAACATTTTTAAATGATGATGTTATTTGCATCAAGAAAATTATATTTTCAATTGATGTTTAATTGATCGTAAAAAAATGTTTCTTGATTTTATTTTTTAATTCTGTTCTATTTTATTATGATTAACTTTTCTTTAATGGGAGCAGGACGGATTGGAAAAATGCATGCTAAATTTATAGCAACACATCCAAAAGCAAAATTAAAATACATATATGATATTAATTCTGAATTCGCTGAAGAAGTAGCAAAATCAACAAATTGTTCAATAGTGTCTTCACCAGAGGACGCAATTAATGCAGATGATATAGACGCAATTCTTATAGCTTCTGCTACTCCAACTCATACTCAATTCATTACAATGGCAGCAAAAGCAGGAAAAGCAATTTTTTGTGAAAAGCCAATTGATTTGGATATCAACAAAGTAAATGAGTGTATGGAAAATATCAAAGGAACAAACGTTCCTATTCAAATTGGCTTTAACAGAAGGTTTGATGCCAGTCATGCAAAGGCACAACAGGCAAGGGTAAAAAAAGAAATTGGTGAATTGGAAATGCTTGTTATTACTAGTAGAGATCCTGAACCGCCTGGAATTGACTATTTAAAAGCTGCTGGAGGATTTTTTAGAGATACTACTATTCATGATTTTGATTTAACTAGATTTATATTGGGAGATGATCCTATAGTTCAAGTATCAGCATTTGGAGGTGCTTTATTTGATAAAAATTCACAACAAGTAAAAGATCTAGATACCGCTATGTTTATTTTAAAATCAAAAAATGGTGTTTTAATTCATATTAACAACTCTCGACGAGCAGTTTATGGGTATGATCAAAGAGTTGAGGTATTTGGTAGTAAAGGAATGGTAATCTCTGATAATCAAACTCCTACTTCTTTAGAAAGATATACAAGCACATCAACAAATGAAAAAGAACCTATACATTTCTTTTTTATTGAGAGATATGAGCAAGCTTACAGAGATCAATTTAATGAATTTGTAAAATGCGTTGAAAATAAAACAAAACCATTAGTCGGTTTTGAGGATGGAAGAAACGCTTTGATTATAGCTAATGCAGCATATGAATCCTTTGAAAGTGGTAAAGTAATAAATATAAAATTCTAATATGTCTAATAAATATATATCTGAACAATCTAACCAATTTAAAAACAAAATAATAATTGTAACAGGAAGCACCCAAGGAAGTGGAGCTGAGACTGCGAAATTACTAGCAAACAGAGGCGCTAAAGGAATAACTATCTGTGGAAGAAATAATAAAAATGGAAACAAGGTAAAATCTGAAATAGAAAGCATAGGCACAGAATGCCTATACGTTCAAGCAGATTTAGAAAAACTTGAAGACTGTAAAAAAATAGTCTCAGAAACTGATAAAAAATTTAGCACAGTAGATTCTTTTATAAATGTTGCAGCTTTTACTGAGAGAGGAACGATCTTAAGCACAACAGAGGAAAATTATGATAAAAATTTTAATGTAAATGTAAAAGCTCCTCTTTTTATGATGCAAGACGTTATAAAAATAATGATCAGGGATAAAAAAAAAGGAACTATAGCTCATATTCTATCAATGGCCGGATATAGTGGTATGCCTTTCTTAACTGCTTACAGCTCTTCTAAAGCAGCATTAGCAGTAATGATTAAAAATGTTGCAAATTCAGTTTCTGGTCATCAAATAAGAGTGAATGGAGTAAATCTAGGTTGGACAGATACACCAGCAGAAACAGTAATTCAGAAAAAATTTCACAACGCAGATGATAATTGGTTAAAAAAAGCTGAATCAAAAGTTCCTTTTAAAAGATTAAACAAACCTTTGGATGTTGCAAAGATATTGGCATTCTTGTGCTCAGATGAGTCAGGAATTATGACTGGCAGTATTGTTGATTT
>CACJGD010000021.1 GCA_902592935.1 uncultured Pelagibacteraceae bacterium
TTTTACTTGATAATCATAAATTAAATTTAAATTATAAGGACAACAATTTAATAATTAACGGTGAGGGACAAATTCAATTAAATACTGACGAAGTAGACAAAATTAAATATTTAATAAATAAAAAAGATAAGGATTTAATTATAGATTCAGAATTATTTTTACAAAATATAGTTTTAGAACAACAAGATTTTTTAAAAATTTTCTTCCCTCAAACTAATAAAAATATCAATTTCAATAATCAAAAATTAAAAATTAATTTTAAAAATAACAACCTATCTTTTTCAGGTTCTGGAAAATTCAAAATCGATAAAGATTTTGAAGAAATTGATTATTTTATCGAGAAAAAAGAAAATAAAATAATTTTTAATACTAATTTGAATGTAAAAAATACAAAATTTAAAATTGATAATATTAATTATAAAAAAAAGATAAAAGTAAAATGAATCTTATAATTAATGGAGAACTTAAAAATAATAAAAATCTAAATATAAAAAACTTTGTTATTAATGAAGAAAATAATAACATTAAAATTAAGAATTTATCTCTTAACAATTTTAATCAAATAATAAAAATTGATCAGGCAAATTTTAATTTTTTAGATACAGAAGGTAAAAAAAATAATTACAATATAAAAAAAGTAGAAGGCCAAAATTATTTAATTGATGGTACTTCATTTAATGCAAATTCTTTAATATCAAATTTACTAGATTCTGATGATAAAAAAGAAAACAATCTTTTTGAAAACAATGTAAGTGTGAACCTAAATTTTGAGGAGGTTTACTTTGATAAAATACACTTTGTTAAGGATTTAAATGGAAAGATAAATATTATTAATAATAAAGTAGAAGAAGCAGATATTTTGGCCATTTATAATAATTCACAAAATATAAAATTTACAATTAGAACAAATGATCAAGGTGAAAAAATTACTACTCTTTTCTCGTCTAAGGCAAAACCCCTTGTAGATAGATATAAATTCATTAAAGGATTTAACGATGGTAGAGAAGGATATTTAGACTTTTACTCTTTGAAAAAAGATGGAGTTTCAACTTCTAAATTAGTAATTGATAATTTTAAAGTTAAAGAAATTCCAGCTCTAGCCAAGTTGTTAGCTCTCGCATCTCTTCAAGGAATTGCAGACTTACTTACAGGAGAAGGGATCAGATTTACAGATTTTGAGATGAATTTTACTAATCAAGATAAGCTTATGAGAATTCAAGAGTTATACGCAATTGGTCCAGCAATATCTATTTTATTAGAGGGATACATTGAGGAGGACAAATTAATTAGCTTAAGAGGAACCTTGGTTCCAGCAACAACAATCAACAGATCAATTGCATCGATACCTTTGCTTGGAGATTTGTTAATTGGAAAGAAAGTGGGTGATGGTGTTTTTGGAGTTAGCTTTAAAATTAAAGGTCTCCCTAAAGATTTAGAAACTACCGTAAATCCTATAAAAACTTTAACACCCAGGTTTATTACTAGAACCTTAGAGAAAATTAAAAAAAATTAATTTAATTCTATTTTAATGTGCCTTTTTTTTCCAAGCGAAAGTTTAAGGTAATTATCTTTAAATAAATTTTTATTTATTTCGTATTTTTCATCTGAAATAACATCGTCATTTATTTTAACTGCATTTCCTTTTATAAGTCTTCTGATTTCACTTTTTGAGTTTTCTAATTTTGATAATAAAACAAGGTCTACTATATTAATTTTTGCCTCTATTTTTTTGGAATGAATATTTACTTTCGGCAAGTTTGCACCAAGAGAGTTTCCTGAAAAAGCTTCTTTTGCTGCTTGCTCAGAATTTTTAGCTGCTTCCTTTCCATGTAACATTTCTGTGGTTTTGTTAGCAAGTAGTATTTTTAATTCATTTATATCTTTATCTTTAATTGTATCTATTTCCATAATTTCAATTTCAGTAAACATTTTTAAAAATTTTATTACATCCCTATCATCTATGTTTCTCCAAAACTGCCAATAATCATAAGCAGATAAATATTTTTCATCCAACCAAATAGCTCCACTTTCAGTTTTTCCCATTTTAGCTCCAGTTGCTAGTGTAATTAAGGGCGTTGTTAAACCAAAGGTTTGATTATTAGAATATCTTTTTATAAGCTCAACACCATTAACAATGTTCCCCCATTGATCTGAACCTCCTATTTGTAGAACACAATTTTCTTTCTTATTTAATTCAAGAAAGTCATATGCTTGTAAAATCATATAATTAAATTCCATATAGCTTAGAGATTGTTCTCTATCTAATCTGAGTTTTACACTATCAAATGTTAGCATTCTATTTATAGTGAAATGTTTTCCTATATCTCTTAAAAATGAAATATAATTTAAATCTTTAAGCCAAGTATAATTATTTACAAATATTGGTTTTGTATTTGGATCATCATTATCTAAATATTTTTTTAAAATATTTTTAATATTTTTAATATTTTTTTCTATATCTTCTTCACTTAATATTTTTCTAGTTTTATCTTTACCAGACGGATCTCCAATTCTTGTAGTTCCACCACCAAGTAAAACTATTGGTCGATGTCCATTTTTTTGAAGTAGTCGCAAACACATTATTTGCAATAGGCTACCCACATGTAAGCTTTCAGCCGTACAATCAAAACCTATGTAACCTTTGATCTTTTCTTGATCTAATTGTTTAGATAATTCATCTTCACTTGTACACTGATAGAAAAAACCTCTATCTTTAAATTCTTTTAAAAATTTATTCATAAGTTTATAGTTACAATATACAAATTTTTTTTAAAAAACATATCAATGAAAAAAAAATTATATACTGCAATTGGATTAATGAGCGGAACATCTATGGATGGTATTGATTTATCTATAATTAAGTCAGATGGATATGATGAATTTTCAAATATTTTAGATGATTATTATGAGTACGATAAAAATCTTCAAGATCAGTTAGTTCGATTAAGAGATATAGTCATAACTAAGAATGATCTTTTAAAAAATTCAGAAAAATTAAGAGAATTAGAGCGTAATTTAACTCTTTTTCATGCAGATGCAGTAAACCAATCATTAAAAAAATATAGAGATCCAATTGATCTGATAGGTTTTCATGGTCAAACAATCTTCCATAACCCACATGAGAAAATTACTAATCAATTAGGAGATGGAAAATTATTGTCCCAAATAGTCAAAAAAAAAGTCATATACGATTTTAGACAAGCAGATATTCAAAATAATGGTCAAGGTGCACCCTTAACGCCAATTTTTCATTATATTTTATCAAAAAAAATCAATCAAAATTTTAATATTAAATTTCCAATAGGCTTCTTAAATATTGGCGGTATAGCAAATGTGACAAAAGTTATTAATGATTCAGACAATTTTCAAAACAACCTTTCTGCTTTTGATATAGGTCCTGGCAATTGTTTAATTGATGAATGGGTAAGAAAGAATTCCAATAAAAAATTTGATAAAAATGGTGAAATAGCTAAAGCAGGGAAAGTTGATCAATTAATTCTTAATCAGACAATAGATAATTTTAAAACAAATTCTTACACTCAGTCATTGGATATCAAAAATTTTGATGTATCTTTTGCAAGAGGTTTATCTTTAGAAAATGGTTGTGCTACTATTACAGATTTTACAGCATATTTGATTGCGGAAGGATTAAAACATATTAGCAAAAAAAATAGGATTACATTTTTACTCTGTGGTGGTGGCAGAAAAAATATTAATTTAATTGATTGTATTAAAAATTATTTATCAGAAGAAAACAATATTCGTTTGGAAATTATAGATAATTACAATTATAAAGGTGATCATATTGAATCTCAAGCATTTGCATTTTTAGCTATAAGATCATTTTTAAATTTACCAATTTCTTTTAGAACAACAACTGGATGTAAAGAATTTACAGTTGGTGGAAAATTAGCAGATAATTTTTAATATAGCGCTGTTTCTTTTTTTATATATTTATCAAGATGTTTAATTAAAGTATCACTTGTTTTTGAAAAAAAGTGATTTGCCTCAGATATTGCATTAAATTCTACTTTAATACCCTTTTGTGCACTTAATCTTTTGTCAAGCTCAGTAATATATTCTACTGGTACCAATTCATCTTTTTTACCATAAGCAACTAAACCTGAGGTTGGACATGGAGATAAAAAAGAAAAATCATAAACATTTGGTTGAGGTGATATAGCTATGAATCTATTTATTTCTGGTCTTCTCATTAATAATTGCATTGCAATTAATGATCCAAATGAAAACCCTGATACCCAACATTGAGAATTATCAAAATTTTCTCTTTCTAACCAATCCAAAGCTGCTGCAGCATCGGCTAGTTCACCTTGACCATTATCAAATTCCCCATCACTTTTACCAACACCTCTAAAATTTACTCTACAAACTGAAAAATCGTTATCCATAAAACTATGAAAAGTATCTACTACAACTTTATTATTCATCGTTCCTCCATATTGAGGATGTGGCTGCAATACTAAAGCAATTGGAGATGTATTTTTTTTACTTTTATAATATTTAGCCTCTAGTCTACCTGCAGGGCCAGGTATGAATATTTCTAAAATTTTATTATCCATAAAATGATATTGATTATTATTCTCAAAAAAAATGTACGTTTATCACAAGTCAGCGACAAAATGTGAGTTTTTTTTTAAACTCTAAACTTGACCATTTTGGTCAAGTATGTATAAAAACCCACAATTTAAGGGTAAAATATGAAACTTACATCAAAAGGCAGATACGCTGTAATGGCATTAGTAGATTTAGCTAGGTTTGACAATATCAATCCAGTATCATTAAGAGATATATCGTTAAGACAAGGTATATCATTAGACTATTTAGAACAAATTTTTTCCAAATTAAAAAAAAACGAAATTGTTAAAAGTATTAGAGGAAATCAAGGAGGATATATTCTTAATAAAAACCCAAAAGATATTAAATTAACAAATATTTTTCATGCAGTAGATGAAAAAGTAAAAACTGTTCAATGTAAAAAAGAATCTAAAAAAGGATGCAATGGAAAAGCTACAAAGTGTATTACTCATAATCTATGGGATGAATTAGAGGTG
Source organism: uncultured Pelagibacteraceae bacterium (assembly GCA_902592935.1). Classification (GTDB taxonomy): domain Bacteria; phylum Pseudomonadota; class Alphaproteobacteria; order Pelagibacterales; family Pelagibacteraceae; genus Pelagibacter. The sequence goes on from CACJGD010000021.1 coordinate 5,073, forward strand.
CACATAAATACATTCTTTGAAAATAAAAGTCTAAAAGATTTGTTAAATAACAATAGAGAAACAAGAGTTTAGAATGGATAACAGACAAAAAGAAATAAATGATTTAAAAGACTATAAATATGGTTTTTCGACAGATATAGAAAATATTCAAGCCCCAAAAGGTTTGAATGAAGATGTAATTAAATTTATTTCTAATATTAAAAAAGAACCTGCATGGATGCTTGAGTTTAGATTAAAAGCTTTTCAAAGATTTAAAGTATTAAAAGAACCTGATTGGCAGAAACCTAAATTTCCAAAAATAGATTATCAAGATTTATATTATTACTCTGCCCCTAAAAGCATGAAAGATAAACCAAAGAGTTTGGATGAACTGGATCCTAAACTTTTAGAAACTTATAAAAAACTTGGAATTCCTTTGCAAGAGCAAGCGAGATTAAATGGAATAGCTGTTGATGCAGTATTTGATTCAGTTTCTGTAGCTACTACTTTTAAAGATGAATTAACAAAACAAGGAATTATATTTTGCCCTATATCAGAGGCAATCCAAAATCATCCTGAATTAGTCAAAAAATATTTAGGGTCTGTAATCCCAACAAGTGACCATTTTTTTGCAACATTAAATTCAGCAGTTTTCACAGATGGTTCTTTTGTATACATTCCGGAGGGCGTTAGATGTCCAATGGAACTATCAACTTATTTTAGAATTAATGCTTCAAATACAGGTCAATTTGAAAGAACTTTAATTATTGCAGACAAGGGAAGCTATGTTAGTTACCTAGAAGGATGTACAGCTCCAATGAGAGATGAAAATCAATTACATGCTGCAAATGTGGAATTAATTGCACTTGATGATGCAGAAATAAAATACTCAACAGTTCAGAATTGGTATCCAGGAGATAAAGACGGCAAAGGCGGAATTTATAATTTTGTAACTAAAAGAGGTTTATGCAAAGGAAAAAATTCAAAAATTTCATGGACACAAGTTGAAACAGGTTCTGCAATTACATGGAAATATCCTAGTTGTATTCTCAAAGGAGATAATTCTGTTGGTGAGTTTTATTCAATAGCTATTACTAACAATCATCAAAAAGCTGATACAGGCACCAAAATGATCCATTTAGGTAAGAATACTAGAAGTAAAATAATTTCTAAAGGAATATCAGCGGGTAGTTCAGATATGACTTATAGAGGCTTAGTTGATATTTCATCAAAAGCAAAAAATTCAACTAATTATACTCAATGTGACTCTTTATTAATGGGCAATAAATGTGGAGCTCACACTGTTCCTTATATAAAAAATAAAAATTCTGAGTCCAATATTGCTCATGAGGCAACCACATCCAAAATTAGTGAAGATCAATTACATTATTGTCAACAAAGAGGATTAAATCCAGAGGAAGCTGTTGGTTTGATTGTTAACGGTTTTTGTAAGGAAGTATTACAACAACTGCCCATGGAATTCGCTGTAGAAGCTCAAAAACTTGTAGGTATCAGTCTGGAAGGAAGTGTAGGTTAATATGCTTAAAATAAATAATTTAAATGCAACAATTGATAATAAGTCTATTTTAAATGGTCTATCCTTAGATATAAATCCTGGAGAGGTTCATGCAATTATGGGTCCTAATGGATCTGGAAAAAGCACATTATCAAACATTCTATCTGGAAAAAAAGGTTATGAAGTTTCTGGGGAAGTTCTTTTTGAAGAAAAAGATTTGTTTGAACTTGAAACAGAGGAAAGAGCACACAAGGGTATATTTTTAGCTTTCCAATATCCTTTAGAAATTCCAGGTGTAAATACAAATATATTTTTAAAAACTTCTTTAAATGCTGTGAGAAAAGCTAAAGGTGAGAAAGAGCTTGATGCTATTGAATTTCTAAAATTGGTAAAAGAAAAATCCAAAGAACTAAAATTTGATGAAGAAAAATTAAACAGACAGTTAAATGTTGGTTTTTCTGGAGGTGAAAAAAAGAAAAATGAAATTTTACAGATGTCGTTGTTAGCTCCAAAACTTTCAATTTTAGATGAAACTGACTCTGGTTTAGATATTGATGCTTTAAAGATTGTTGCAGATGGAGTTAATACATTGAGAAATAAAAACAATTCATTTTTAATTATTACACACTACCAAAGATTACTTGATTATATAAAACCTGACTTTGTTCATGTTTTGATGAATGGAAAAATTGTAAAATCTGGTGGTCCAGATCTAGCTTTAGAATTAGAAAAAAAAGGATATGAAACTTTTAATTAAATGAAAGAACAATTAAAAAAAGATTTTGATAATAGTTTAAAAAATTTAAGTTTATCTCAAAAAGATATAGAAATAAAAAAATTTTGTTTAGATAATTTTATAGACAAAGGATTTCCAAATAAAAAAGAAGAAGATTGGAAATTTTCAGATCTTAATCAAATAATTAAAAATAATATAGGAGAACTTAGTTTTTATAATGATCAGGCATATACCAATAAAGTTGATACATCTGTATTTGTAGATGGATTAGAGCATAATAAAATAGTTTTTATAAATGGTAGAATTGAAAAAATTGATTTTGAATATGAAAAAAAAGATCAAATTGAAATAATTGATCAATCTGAAACTATAAATGAATTTAAAAATAGTAATTCATTATCCGATTTGAACAATGCCTTTACTAATAAATGTTTTAAAATATTGGTAAAAAAAAGTTATAAATTAGTAAAACCACTTATTATCTATCACACAACAAATTCAAAAATTTGGTCTAAAAACATCAACTTACGACTTAATTTTGAACTAGATAAAGATAGTTCATTAAGATTAATTGATTTATTTAATGACACATCTGAAAAGAATTTTTTAAATATATTTTATAACTTTGAATTAAAGGAAAATGCAGTTTTAAAAAATTACAAAGTAGATAAATTTGAGAATAAAAATATTAAATATTCTTTTAACAATATTGATCAAGATAAGGACAGTATTTCTGAAACATTTATTTTATCATCTGGATCAAATTTTTCTAAAAATGAGATACATTGCAATTTAAATGGAATTTATTCATCAGCTTTTGTAAATGGTGTTTTTTCATTGAATAATAACAAACATCACGAAATCAGATCAATAATAAATCATCTAACTGAAAATACAAAAAGTTATCAGCTAATTAAAAGTGTTTTAGATGAAAGTTCTAAAGCAGCGTATCAAGGAAAAATATTTGTAAACTCAGATGCTCAGAAAACTGATGGATACCAATTGAGTAAAGCAATATTGTTAAATAAAGAATCAGAGTTTAATGCCAAACCAGAACTAGAAATTTATGCTGATGACGTTAAATGTTCGCATGGTTCAGCTTCAGGTAGTTTAAATGAAGATTCTATATTTTATTTAATGTCTAGAGGTTTAAATTATCAACAATCAAGAGAATTATTAATCAATGGTTTTCTGCTTGATGTTGTCGAAAAAATTACTGACTCGGAAATCAAAAATTTAATAAAAAATATGATTGGAATTAAAGAATGAATATTGATCTGATAAAAAAAGAATTTCCAATTTTTGATGAAAAAATTCATAATAATGATTTAGTTTATTTAGATAGTGCGAATTCATCTCAAAAACCTAAGATAGTTGTGGATAGAATTAATGAATTTTATACCAAACAATTTTCAAATGTTGGAAGAAGTGTTCACTATCTTGCAGTTGCTGCTACTAATTTATATGAAAATACTAGAATATCTGTTCAAAAATATATTAATGCTAAAGATAAAAATGAAATTGTTTTTACAAAGGGCGCTACTGAAGCATTAAATTTAGTTGCTAATACATTGGGCCAAAGTTACTTAAAAGAAGGTGACGAAGTATTGATAACTGAACTTGAGCATCATTCAAATTATGTTCCATGGCATTTCTTAAGAAAATCAAAAAACATAAAAATTAATTTTGCTGAAATAAACGAAGAAGGTGAAATTACTCTTGAAGAAATAGAAAAGAAAATAACTCCTAAAACAAAATTAATTTCAATTACTCATTTGTCTAATGTAACGGGTGCAATTTTGCCAGTAAAAGAAATTACTCAGCTTGCACATTCAAAAGGAATAATTGTAGTAGTAGATGGATGTCAGGGTGCACCACATTTAAAACTAGATATGCAAGATTTAGATTGTGATTTCTATGCAATTTCTTGTCATAAAATGTATGGACCTACAGGTTTAGGAGTTCTTTATGGTAAAAAAAAATTGTTAGAAGAATTACCTCCATACCAAGGCGGCGGAGGAATGATAAATGAAGTTAAAAAGGATAGAATTTCCTACGGTGAATTGCCTAATAAGTATGAGGCAGGGACTATGGCTACAGCACAAGTAATTGCTTTTGACCAATCAATAAAATTTTTAGAAAGTATTGGTATCGAAAATGTCATGAAACACGAAGCAGACTTAGTTGAATACGGACAAGAACTATTACAAAAAAATAATTCAGTTAAACTTATTGGAAATCCGAAAAATAAAGGAGGAGTTTTATCGTTCACTATAGAAGGGGTTCACCCTCATGATATAGCAACTATCTTGGATGAGGATGGTGTTGCGATAAGAGCAGGACATCATTGTTGTCAAATTCTTCATGATAAATTAAATATTCCAGCAAGTGCAAGAGCATCAGTTGGTATATATAATACAAAAGAAGATTTAGATCAGTTAAATAAATCGATTAACAACTGTAAAAAAATATTTAACCTGTAATGAATTTAAAAGAACTTTATCAAGAAATAATTTTGGAGCATGGTAAAAATCCAAGAAACCTTCGTAAGACAGAAGATTTTAATAAGGATGCAAAGGGAAACAATCCTTTATGTGGAGATAATGTTCATGTTTATTTAAAATTAAATGGACAAAGAATTGTAGAAGATATTTCTTTTGAAGGTAGTGGATGTGCAATTTCAATGGCATCGGCTTCCATAATGACAGATTTAATAAAAGGCAAAAATGAACATGAGGCTAAAGAGATAGTTGAAGATTTTCTAGGTATGATTAAAGAAAATCCAGAATTAAAATCAGAAAATTTAGATGATGATGAAAAAACTAAGTTGATGTGTTTATCTGGAGTAAAACAGTATCCAATGAGAGTTAAGTGTGCAACATTATCATGGCATACTTTAGTTTCCGCATTTGATGATAGAAAAGAAGAAGTAAAAACAGAGAATTAAATATGTCTAAAAAAGATCAAATTATAGAAGAAATAAGAAAAATTTACGATCCTGAGTTACCTGTAAATATATACGAATTAGGATTAATTTATGATATTAAGGTTGAGGATGAAAAATTTGCTAAAATTAAAATGACTTTAACAACGCCAAATTGTCCGGTAGCAGAAAGTTTACCTAAAGAAGTAAAAGATGGTATTATGCAAGTTGATGGTATTGAGGATGTTGATCTTGAGTTAGTTTGGGATCCGCCATGGAATAAAGATATGATGTCGGAAGCAGCAAAATTGGAATTGAATTTGTAATGAACCCTATAATCAAATTAAGTGATAACGCGGCCTCAAGAATAAAAGAGATAATGGCTAATGGTGAAAAAGATTCTATAGGCGTTAGAGTATCAGTAAAATCAGGTGGTTGTGCAGGGATGTCTTATGTAATGGAATATACAAAAGAGTTAAATCCTAGCGATGAAGTTATTGAAGATAAGGGTGTAAAAGTGTTCGTTGACTCTGCTGCAATTATGTACCTTCTTGGAACTGAAATGGATTACAAAAAAGAGGAATTATCCTCATCATTTGTTTTCAATAATCCTAACGAAACTGAGCGATGTGGCTGCGGAGAGTCGTTTAAAATATCGTAAGTTGTATTATCCCAATTATTGCATAACTGTATTGCATTATATGCATATCTAATATATAGATTCTTTATGAACAAATTTGAATTTAAAAATATTGTTAAAAACTTGAAAGACTCTTTAAAGGAAAAAACATTCTTTAAAGAATTACGTAAAGAAGTTGAAATTGGTGCAAACGGTACCCAAGATTACGTAGTCAAAAAAGGTGTTAACAAAGATAAAATTGCAACAACTAGACAGTAAAAAAGTTTATTAGCTGCTGTAATACATCTCAAACTCTACAGGATGAGGTGCATGTTCAAATTTGTGAATTTCTTCAAACTTCAGAGCAATGTAAGCATCAATCTGGTCGTCAGTAAAGACACCGCCTTGAGTTAAAAACTCTCTGTCTTTATCCAAACTTTCCATCGCTTCTCTTAAAGAACCACAAACTGTTGGAATAGCTTTAACTTCTTCTGGTGGTAATTCATATAAATCCTTATCAAAAGACTCTCCTGGATGAATTTTATTTTTAATTCCATCAATTCCAGCCATCAACATTGCCGCAAAGGTTAAATACGGGTTTCCAGATGCATCTGGAAATCTAATTTCACATCTTGCGCCTTTTTTACTTAAAGTAATGGGTATTCTACAAGAAGCAGATCTGTTTCTTGCTGAGTATGCAAGAAGAACTGGAGCTTCGAATCCTGGAATTAATCTTTTATAACTGTTTGTTGTTGAGTTTGCAAAAGCATTAATTGCTTTAGCATGTTTTAAAATTCCACCAATATAATGCAAAGCAGTTTCACTTAAACCAGCATAAGCATCACCTGAAAATACTGGAGTATCACCCTTCCAAATAGATTGGTGAATGTGCATACCTGAACCATTATCACCAGCTACAGGTTTTGGCATAAACGTAGCAGTTTTTCCAAATGAATGTGTGACCATTTGTACAACATA
>CACJGD010000022.1 GCA_902592935.1 uncultured Pelagibacteraceae bacterium
CAAATGTTCAAATAAGCATAAATAATTTATCAAAAGTATTCGATAATGGATTTGAGGCATTAAAAAATATAAATCTGAATATTAATAAAGGTGAAATTTTTGCAATGCTTGGACCAAATGGTGCTGGAAAAACAACACTTATAAGTATTATTTGTGGAATAGTTAGACTTTCTTCAGGCAAAGTAACCGTAGATGAGCTTGATATAATTAAAGATTACAGATCTACTAGATCTAAAATTGGATTAGTTCCACAAGAGCTAACATTAGAACAATTTGAAAGTGTTTTTAATAATGTTTCATATTCGAGGGGACTTTATGGAAAAAAACCTAATCCAGATTACATAGAAAGGATTTTAAAAGATTTAAGTTTATGGGATAAAAAAGATTTAAGTCTTAGACAATTATCTGGTGGAATGAAGAGAAGAGTTTTAATTGCAAAAGCCTTATCTCATGAACCATCTATTTTATTTTTAGACGAGCCAACTGCTGGTGTGGATGTTGAGCTTAGAAAAGATATGTGGAAGATAGTTGAGGATTTAAGAAAAACCGGTGTAACAATTATTTTGACTACACATTATATAGAGGAAGCCGAAGCAATTGCTGATAGGGTGGGAGTAATCAATCAAGGAGAAATTATTGTCGTAGATGAGACTAAAGAATTATTAAAAAAAATGGGTCACAAGAAACTTACAGTAGACTTACAGGAAGAAATTTTTGAATTACCAAACAGTTTAGAAAAATATAATCTTGAGATTGGTAAAGATAAAATGTCAATAGATTATAAATATAATGTTCAAGCAAAACAAACAGGGATTACGAATTTACTTCAGGACTTAAAAGACGCAGGATTGAAGTTAAAAGATTTAAAAACTGAACAAAGTACATTAGAAAAAATATTTGTCACTTTAGTTAAGGAAAATAATGAAATTTAATTATTACGCATTCAAAGCAATTTATCTCCATGAAATGGATAGATTTAGGAGGACATTGATGCAATCTTTGCTATCACCTGTTTTATCAACTTCCTTATACTTTATTGTTTTTGGTTCAGTGATAGGCGGTTATGTTCAAAAAATTGATGGTATAAGTTATGGGTCATACATTGTACCTGGATTATTAATGCTTACTCTTTTAACGCAATCAATTAGCAATACTTCATTTGGTATTTTTTTTCCTAAGTTTAATGGAACAATTTATGAAATTTTAGCAGCACCAATTTCAACTTTAGAAATAGTTCTTGCTTTTGTTGGCGCAGGGGCAACCAAAACACTAATAGTTGGTCTAATGATTTTTTTAACATCTACTTTTTTTGTCGAAGTTGAAGTTAAATATCCATTATTGATGATATTTCTTTTAGTATTAGTTTCTTTTACTTTTGCTTTGTTTGGTTTTTTAATTGGTTTGATGAGTTCAAATTTTGAACAAATGTCAATCATTCCATCTTTGGTAATAACACCAATGGTTTTTCTGGGTGGTAGCTTATATTCCTTAGATATGCTCCCAGAGTTTTGGCAAATTGTTACTTATTTTAATCCAGTTGTTTATTTGATAAATGGATTAAGATTTTCTTTTTATGGGGTATCAGACTTTAATATATGGATAAGCGTAGGTTTAATGATAGCTTTTCTTGCTATTTGTATAGCTATAGTTACTAGCCTTCTTAAAAAAGGTTATAATATGAAAGCTTAATTATGATTAAATATATTCTTCCAGCTATAATTATTTTTTTAATAGTATTATTTTGGGAAATAATTTCTGAGTTCGTAGAGAAAAAATTTAATATTAAGCTTAATTATATTGTTGTTAGTTCTATTATTGCTGCTGTAGCAGTTGTCCTCTTGCTTCTAAATTACTAGGATTTATGAACAGTCTGGAAGTTTCAAATTTTAAAATTGAAGAAACAGAGGGAGTTTTTACGTTTAAAAATGAAAATACCACAATAGGCTTTGTTAGGTTTAATGAGAAAGGTGAGGTAGAATATATTTTTGTTAACCCAATTTTTAGAAAACAAGGTTTAGCAACCAAATTATTACAATTAGTAAGAGAAAAAACTGAAAAAGAAATAATACTTCAAGAGCCAATTAGTCCTTTAGGATCAAAATTATTAAAATCATTAAATAAATGGAAATAAACTTATTATTTTTTTTAACAGTCGTTCCAGCCATAATTTTATATGGAATTGCAAAATCAGGCCTAGGTGGTTCCATGACTTTAATTTCCGTTCCTTTAATGACAATAGTGATGTCGCTAAATCAGGCTTTAGGAATTATTTTACCAATTTTAATATTTTCAGATTTTATTGCTGTTTATAAATATAGAAAAGAATTTGATTTAGGAACTTTGAAATTAATGGTTCCATTTGCAGCTATTGGTATAATTATTGGATCTTTAACTTTTTCATATTTTTCAGAGGACTTGTTAAAATTTATAATCGGAGTAATGGGCTTTTTATTTGCAGGTCATTATTTTTTTTTTAAAAAGGACAAAGAAAAAAAATCAGAAAAAAATCTTTTAAAAGGTGGATTATGTTCGGTAGTTGCAGGTTTTACAAGTTTTTGTGTACATGCTGGAGGAACTCCAACTAGTCTATACTTACTCCCACTTAGAATGAAAAAAGAAATATATGTAGGAACAAGAATATTTTTTTTCACTTTTGTGAATTTAATTAAACTTCCTTTGTATATTAATTTATCTATGACAAATTTAGAATCTTTTAAAAATTCAGCAATATTATTTCCAGTTGCGTTATTAGGGATATTGATTGGATATCAATTACTTAAAATCATTGAAGAAAAATTGTTTTACAATATTTTATATGCTTTAATTTTTGTTACCAGTTCAAAGCTTTTATATGATTATCTGATATGATTTTTTTACACATACTAAATTTTAAAAAAAAGTTTAAATAATTAGTTTAGATTATGAAAGAAAAATTTAAGACAAGAATTAAAGCAAGACTGAGAAAAAATAGACAAGTTTTAAGTAAAAATATTGATAATTTTTTTGGGTGGGTTAAAGGTGCAAAACTTGTTGAGCTTAAAGAATGTAATCCTCAGGAGGATCCTGTTAGACCAGAATTGGATAACAAGTTTAGAACAGGATATGGTAGAAAAATTTTTGGTGTTGAATATCAAGGAGAAATCCATGCTGTTATGTGTTTTGCTTATACGAATGCAATTCCAAAAAGTGTTGAAGAGTTAGAAAAATTAAGCACTGATGCATTTCTACAAACAGCTATGAGAGATCAATCAGGTGGTCAAATAGCTATTGCTTACACTGTCTGGTCCAAAAAAAAGGGTGGAGGAAAATTAATTGTCAAAGAAGTGTTTAAAAATATAAAAAAATCAAATCATTTAAATAGATTAGTAACTCTTTCACCATTAACGGAAATGGCAACAAACTTTCATGAAAGAAATGGTGCTAAATTAATCCAAATTAACGAAACTACTCAAAATTTTGAATATAAAGTAATGTGACAATGAGAATTATTAAACTTTATTTAATAGTATTTTGTACTTTATTTGTTTTACCATATTCTATAGTTATGGCTTACGAAGAAGCAAATTACGAAGTGGTTACTAAAAATGAAATATATGAGATTAGAAAATATTCTGATCGATTAGCAGTAGAAACAATGAAATCTGGAATAGATAGTAATTTTAGAAAATTATTTAATTACATTTCAGGGAGAAACGATACTCAAGAGAAAATCAAAATGACAACTCCAGTTACTCAAGTACAAAAAAATGGAAATATGAGTATGCAATTTTATTTACCTTCTAAATTTAATTCAGAAAATGTACCAAATCCAAGTAGGCAAGATGTTAAAATAGTTAATATTGAAGGAGGATACTATGCAGTGTTAAGATATTCAGGACGTGCTTCTGAGAGCAATTTTAATAAACATAAAGAAATTTTAGAAATTGAGTTACAAAAAAACAATATATTAATTATTAGTTCACCTATTAGAGCAACTTATGATAGCCCATTTACGCTACCTATGAATAGAAGGAATGAAGCTATGTTTAAAGTAGATTTTGATGAATGAAATCAAAATTTAAAGCTATGGTGTTGTCTTGTATAGATCCAAGATTTCAGCAATTGGTATATAATTATCTAAAGAAAAAAAATTTAACTAAGAAATATAGCTCATTTACTATCGCTGGTGCTGCTGTTGGAGTTACACACAATAATTTTAAGAAATGGCATAAAACTTTTTATGAAAATTTAGCTACTTCGATCAAACTACATAAAATAGAAAAATTAATTGTAATTAACCATAAAGATTGTGGTGCTGCTAAAATTGCCAATCAAAAAAAAGAATTTAACGCATCAAGTGAGATGAAAATCCATTTAGAATCATTTGTTAAAATAAAAAAAATAATTAAGAGAAAGTTTCCAAAATTAAAAATTGAATGTTATTTAATGTCATTAAATAAGAAAGTTAAAAAATTTAATAAAATAATAATATAAAATAAAAATATAATTTATGTTAAATTTTGTAAGTTTTTTAATTTTTATTTTAACTTTAAATTGTGTATCAATAGCTATGGAAAAAATACCTTACCACCACTTACCAGATGGTACATTTAGAAATCCTGAAGGATCTCCGAAAAGAGATTCTAATTTTAAATGGTCATTTAAAATTTTTAATAAAGAAAAAAAGAAACTAGATATGACTGTTCCTAAAGATCATGTTGAAGAAAAAGAAATAGTTCTTTCTAGCTTAAATAGATTAAAAAATAGCGATTATATTGGATGGATTGGCCATGCTACATTTCTTATAAAATTAGGGGATATCACCATTATAACTGATCCAGTCTTTTCAAAAAATGCAGGACCATTGATATTTGGCCCTAAGAGATTTACTAAACCTGCTCTAACATTGGCAGAATTACCACCTATAGATTTATTTTTACTTACACATAATCATTATGATCATCAAGATATGATGACCATTAGAAGATTCCCTTTCAAAAAGGCAAAAGTATTGGCTCCTTTAAAATTAGGAAAGTATTTTACTAGAAATGGATATAGAGATGTTAATGAAATGGATTGGTATGAGGAAATTATAATTAATGAAAATTTAAAAATAACATTTTTACCTGCGATTCATTGGTCTAAAAGAAGTTTAACTGACACAAATAAAACATTATGGGGCAATTTTCTAATTGAATATGAGGATAAGAAAATTCTTTTTGCATGTGATACTGGAATAGGAGAGATATATAAAGAAATAGGAAATAAATATGGACCTATAGATGTCACGATAATAAATATTGGTGCTTATAATTTTTATCCAATTATGCCTTATAAAGATAAATCTACATATCATACAAATCCAGAGGAAGCCTTAAGTATCGCAAGAGATTTAAAAAGCAAAAAAGTAATAGGAATGCATTGGGGAACTTTTGTTTTATCCCTAGAGCCAATAATGGAACCACGTTTTAGATTTAAAGAAAATGCAGAAAATTATGGTTTTAAGAAAGAGGATGTTCTTATATTTAAAATTGGACAAATAAATAGTTTAACTGAAATTTTTAAATAGTATTACTTGCACTATAGTTATGAAAAATTTTTTAATTATTTTTTTATTCTTTTTAAATTTTAATTTTGCAAAAGCTCAAAATATAAATATTACTATGAATTCTGATTTAAGTTTGAATTGTAAATTTGAAAAAGTGATACTTAAAAATCCAAAACATAACTTTGAATCATTTTCAAAAGATCAAATTAAAAGAGAAAATATTAATCAATTATTAATTGAATCTAAATCACCAGATATTTTGATTATTAAAAATTTGTCTAAATTTATCAATAATGTCAATTTTGAGGTGAAAATATCGAATAAAGATATCGTATTAATTCAAGCATTTGACGATGACAGAAACTATTCTGAGTCAGCAGTTTTTACTAGAAAAACAGGTGAACTTATTCATGAAATCACATCAAATATAAAACTAGAAGAAAAAGAAAAAGATATTTCTTTTTATAGTTGTAAAAATAACAATTAAGACACTTAAGACCGAAGACTCTAATTGTAATATTTGATAATATTTAACAATGAAGAAGTTATTCTTAGTAATTTTACTTTATTTGTTTTCACAGGTTAGCTCTTTAGCAAATGAAAGAGACACTAGACTGAACCAATTGTTTAATGAGTTAAAAGCAAATAAATCAAAAGTAGCTTTTATAATTGAACAAGAAATTTGGGCTTTATGGAGCACACATCCAACAGATGAAAAACTTACAGTAAGATTAGAGGAGGGCTCTCAATTTGTGAGAGATCAAAAATATTTAAAAGCAAAAGATATTTTTACTGAAGTTATTAATCTTGATCAAAGTTGGGCTGAGGCATGGAATAAAAGAGCAACAGTCCTTTATATGCTAGGAGAATTTCAAAAATCACAAGATGATATAGATCAAGTATTAGCTTTAGAAAAAAGACACTTTGGAGCTTTAGCAGGACAAGGTTTGGTAAATATTCAGCTCAAGAATTATGAAAAAGCGATTAGAAGTTATGAACAAGCACAAGAAATTTATCCTGCTATGAGATCACCAAAAATAATGATTCAACAAATAGAAGAATTGATTAAAGAACAAACAATATAATGTGTGGAAGATACGTAATAAAAAATCCTGTAACTAAAACTGGTAAATTAGTTAAATCTGCAATTCAGGTTGAGGATAATGAAAATTATAACGCACATCCTTATCAAAAACTTCCTGTAATAAAAAAATATAAAAATGGAAATACTTTAGAAAATCTTCAATGGGGTTTAGTTCCAGAATGGGCTAAAGATAAAGATTTTAAAGCTTTAACAAATGCAAGATTAGAAACTATAGATGAAAAAGTTTCATTTAAAAAATTGATAAAAAACACTCGATGTGTTGCAGTTGCAGACGGTTTTTACGAATGGAAAAGGGAAGAAAAAGAAAAAACTCCTTATTATTTTATGAGAGGGGATAGTAACATTATTTTTTTTGCTGGAATTTTTGAGGGAGATCAGTTTTGTCTTATAACTGAAGAAGCGAAAGATAATATAAAAGAAATTCATCATCGACAGCCTGTAATCCTTAATCAAACTGATGTTAATAGATTTTTAAATATAGAACTTCAAGGATCAGCTTTTTTAAATGAACGTAAAATACCTGAACTTATTTTTCATGAAGTTTCAAAAGAAGTTAATAAACCTTCTAACAATAGCGCTTCATTGGTTCAGCCAGTATAAAATGGCGTCAATTTAGTTGTTTATTGAAGGTTGTGAATTAAAAAATTAAATAATAAAATAAAGAATGCTCAGTTATATAGTACCTTTTTTAATTTTAATTCTTGTTGTTGTTTTTATACATGAATATGGACATTATTATTTTGCTAGGAAATATGGTGTAGGTGTAACTGATTTTTCAATTGGCTTTGGTAAAGAATTATTTGGTTGGAATGATAAATTTGGGACAAGATGGAAAATATGCGTAATTCCTTTAGGTGGATATGTAAAATTTTTTGGAGATAGAAATGTTTATTCACAAGCTGATCATCAAGAAATTTTAGAAAAGTATAATGAAGAGGAAAGAGAAAAATTATTTATTTTAAAACCTTTATATCAAAGAGTTTTAATTGTATTTGGTGGTCCTTTAGCTAATTTTTTACTGGCTTTAGTAATATTTTTTTCAATTTATACTTTTATAGGTAAAGATTTTACTCCTGCAGTCATAAATGAAGTTCAAGAGGATAGTCCAGCAATGGTTGGAGGTTTAAAAGCTGAGGATATAATTTTAGAAATAGACGGAAATGAGGTTAAAAGTATTATGGAAGTTTCTAAATTTATTACCATGTCTACCGGTAATTTTATTGATTTTAAAGTTAAGCGTTCCTACGATGAATTAATTATAAAAATTAAGCCAAACATAGTTGAGGGTGATGATGGATTGGGAAATAAAATTAATAAAAGAATGGTTGGTATAAAGCTTGGAGCCTATAATAATAAAGTTAACCATGTTAAATTAGGACCTGCTCAGGCTTTATATTATGCAGGTTACGAAGTTTATTTTGTAAGTATTTCCTCGCTTAAATACATTGGAGGAATGATTTTAGGTAAAGCTGATACTTCTCAATTGGGGGGTCCAATTAGAATTGCTAAAATTTCTGGACAAGTTGCAACATTTGGAGTGTTAGCATTTGTTAGTATGATGGCTTATATTTCAATAAGTTTAGGACTCATAAACTTGTTTCCAATACCAATGTTAGATGGAGGACATTTAATGTTTTATGCATTTGAGAAGATTTTAGGTCGACCTTTATCTCAAAAAACTCAAGAAGGTTTTTTTCGAATCGGATTGTTTTTGTTGCTATCATTGATGTTTTTCACTACATTTAATGATCTAAAAGACCTAGGTTTATTTAGATAATTCACATTTTAAAAAGTTTAAAAAAGTCAATAAAACCAACATTTATTTAAGTTTTTACAAGATATTGTGTGTTTAAAAAATATAAACACTAAAAAAAAGCTTGATTTATCAACGTTTATGACAAGTATAAATATTAACCAACAAAACCGGAGCTAAAATGAACAAAAAACAACTAATTGCTAAGCTTTCTGGCTCATTAAATTTGAGTAAAGCAGATGCTGAGCGAACTTTTGATACTATTACCAACACTATTTTAGATGCTCTAAAAGGTGATGATTCAGTAAAAATTGCTGGATTTGGTACGTACAAAGTTGCGAAGAGAAAAGCAAGAGTTGGAAGAAACCCAAGAACGGGTGAGCAGATTCAGATCGCTGCTTCTCAAAAGGTAAAATTCTTACCAGCTAAAGCTTTAAAAGAAGTATTTAACAGATAATATTTTTTTTCAACAGCCCTAACGTTTTAAAAAACAGGTTTAGGGCTGTTACTATATGCAAAATGTGCATAGCCAGTTTTCCTAATCAGCGTTAGTTTTAAAATTTATTAAAAACTATAACACACCTCTTAAACAAGTGGAGGTCTAATGACTAAAAAAATAAAAAAAATATCAGCACCGCTTTTAAGTTTAATATTTTTGTTAAATATGAGTAGTGCAGGTATGGCAGAGACAACAGTCTCTGGAGAAGTTCAAGCGATATTTAACTCGCTTCTATTTTTAATTTGTGGTTTCCTTGTAATGTTCATGGCAGCTGGTTTTGCAATGCTAGAATCTGGTATGGTAACTTCAAAAAGTGTATCTGTAATTTGTGCTAAAAATATAGGTCTATATTCAATTGCTGGAATTATGTTTTGGCTATTTGGTTATAATTTAGCTTACGGAATTCCAGAAGGAGGATACATTGGAACATTTACACCTTGGTCAGATGCAAGTGCAATTGATACAGGTTATGCCGATGGATCAGACTGGTTCTTCCAAATGGTATTCTGCGCAACAACAGTTTCAATTTGTTCAGGTGCTATGGCTGAAAGAATTAAGCTATGGCCGTTTTTCTTATTTGCAGCTATTTTAGCTGGAGTAATTTATCCAATCGTTATGGGTTGGCAGTGGGGTGGAGGCTGGTTAGCAGAACTAGGATTCTCTGATTTTGCTGGCTCAACATTAGTACACTCAACAGGTGGTGCGGCTGCTTTAGCTGGTATCATGTTGTTAGGTGCTAGATATGGAAGATTTGACAGCAAAGGTGAGGCAAAAGCAATTAAACCTTTCGCTGCTTCTTCAATTCCATTAGTAACTGTTGGAGTATTTATTTTATGGTTAGGTTGGTTTGGATTCAATGGTGGATCTCAACTAGCTATTGGAACATTTGATGATGCAGTTGCTGTATCAAGTATATTTATTAATACTAATCTTGCTGCCTGTGGTGGTGTTATGACTGCTGCAGTAATCACAAGATTATTGTTTGGTAAAACAGATGTTGTTCAAATGTTAAACGGAGCAATCGGTGGTCTTGTAGCTATAACAGCTGAACCATTAGCACCAACACCTTTAGCAGCTATTTTCATAGGGGCTGTAGGTGGATTGATTGTAGTATTTGGAACTAAACTATTATTCAGTTTCAAACTTGATGATGTTGTAGGTGCAATCCCAGCTCACATGTTCGCTGGAATTTGGGGAACTTTGGCAGTACCATTAACAAATGCTGATGCATCGTTTAGTGCACAATTAATTGGTGTACTTTCAATTAACATTTTTGTGTTTGCTGTGTCCTATATTGTCTGGTCAATAATGAAAGCTACGTTTGGAATTAGATTAAGTAAAGAAGCTGAAACCAAAGGTACTGACGTTACAGAAACAGGAGTAATAGCATACGCAATTCGTGACTAATTGCATGCAGTGCAATATAGAGGCTCTTCGATCTCCATGTCGTTATCTCATTGAAGAGCCTCTGTAAAACAGAATTAGCTAAAATCTCTCTCTAGTTAGTTAAGTAAAGGTCCCAGAAATGGGGCCTTTTTATTTTTTTACAATACTTTG
>CACJGD010000023.1 GCA_902592935.1 uncultured Pelagibacteraceae bacterium
GCTCCAACCTTCAAGTACAATTAATCTATCTCTTAATTCTGGATAATTAAAAAATGTTGGCATTTCTTTATTATCAAAAATTTGTCTACTATAAATTTCATCACTTAATATTGTTACATGTGGATGTTTTTTTAAACCCTCTGCTAATTTATCAATCTCTGGTTTTTCAACGAAACTTCCTGTTGGATTATTTGGATTAATTAAAATTAACAATCTAGTTTTATCTGTTATTAAAGATAAAATTTTATCTGCACTAAATTTTAGATTTTCATCTTCTGTTAAATCATATGGTACAGATGTTGAGCCAGTGTAATTTATCATTGACTCATAAATTGGAAATGCAGGTGTTGGATGAATTATTTCCACTCCAGGCTCACCAAAACACTGAATTGCATAGTGCATTGTTGGTTTTCCACCTGGCATTATAAGAATTCTTTCAGGATCTACATCAGCGCTATATCTTTTTTTTATCCATCTAGTTACTGATTGTCTGCACTCTAAAATTCCATTAGAGAGTACATATCCATGATGTCCATCATCTAAAGCTTTTTTTGCTGCCTCTACAACATGTTTTGGAGTTTTAAAATCAGGTTGACCTAATCCTAAATGGATCATTGGATTGCCTTGTGCTTCAAGTTTTTTTGCTTCAGCTAAAACTGAGAAAGCACTTTCAGTTCCTAATCTGTTTAAAGACTCTGCAAGTTTCATAATAAATAAAAACGGAAAATTAAACGAAAAATACTTTTTTGTCTATTCTGATTTAAAAATTTTTTTGACTGTAATTATGAAATATTACCTTAAAATTAACATTATTTAGTTTCGATATATTATTTTTGACGCATCAAGATCTTTAACCGATTTACATCCCATAAGTACCATATTTCGTCTAATTTCTTTTTGCATATTCTCTAACAATCTTTCAACTCCTTTTTGGCCACCAGCACCTAAACTAAAAAGAAATGCTTTTCCAAAACTACATGCTGTTGCACCTGCGGCTAATGCCTTTAACACATGTGTTCCTCTTCTTACGCCACCATCTAAAATTATTTCTAAATTATCACCGACTGCATCTGAAATTGCTTTTACTTGATCAAATGGAGACCTAGATCCATCTAACTGTCTTCCTCCATGGTTGGAAATCATTATTGCTGTACAACCAATATCTATTGCTTTCTTGGCATCTTCAACAGACATAACTCCTTTTAGTGCAATTGGTTTATTCCATTTTTTTATACAATATTCAGCATCTTTCCAATTCATTGCAGGATCATATTGCTCGTTAATATAATCCATTACTGATTTTGTAATATTTGTACCCTTGTCTGTCTTATTTTTAATATTTGCTAATTCAAATTTTTTATTGGTAAAATATTTGAAAACCCATCCTGGTCTCATCGCAAAACTTAACAAACTATCTAAAGTAAATTTTGGTGGTGTCGTAAAACCAGTTCTATGGTCACGTTCACGATTACCTGCTACAATTGTATCAACTGTAATACACATCCCATCAAAATTTGCTCTAGAACATCTTTCAATTAAATCATCTGTAATTGATTTATCTTTATGAATATAAAGTTGAAAAAGTTTTGGACCACTTGAAATATTTGCTACCTCCTCAATTGAAAAAGATGCCATCGTAGACATACTATATATAGTATCAAATTTTTCAGCAGCCCTTGCAGATGCTTTATCTCCTTCAGGATCATACAAGCTTTGCATAGCTGTTGGAGATAAAAATAACGGCATGCTAATTTTTCTACCAAATACTTTAGTTGACAAATCTGGTTCACCAACGCTGTTAAGAATATTTGGGACTAAATCGCAGTCATTAAATGCATCTGTGTTTCTATTTAGTGTTACTTCATCATCTGCACCACCGTCAATGTAATGAAAAATTGGTGCTGGTAATTTTTTTTTTGCTAATTTTCTAAAGTCTTCAAAATTATAACAATCATTAATATTCATGATTTTATTTTCTGAATCTTAAATTATTTCTATTAAGATCACTTATTTTAGTACATCCCATTAACTTCATATCTCTTATTAATTCAGATTTATACTTCTCCAAAGCTCTTTCAACACCTGCTTGTCCAGCTGCTGCTAACGCATATAAATAAAGTCTACCACCAGAACATGCTTTTGCACCTAATGATAATGCTTTAAGCATATGAGTTCCTCTATGAATTCCCCCCTCACAGATTACATCTAGCTTATCACCAACAGCATCAACGATTTCAGCAAGTTGATCAAAAGGGGATCTCGACCCATCAAGTTGTCTTCCACCATGATTTGAAACCATTATTCCTGTACATCCAATATCTACAGCTCTTTTAGCATCTTCAACACTCATAACTCCTTTTAAAGCAAAATGACCTCCCCATTTAGAGCAAAGTTGTTCAGCATCTTTCCAATTCATTGACTGATCCAGCATTGTAGAAAAATAATTTCCAATTGAAGAGTTTGTGCTCGTACCCTCTTTTACAAAATCTTGAAGATGAGGTAATTCAAACTTACCTTTTGTTAAATAATTTATTCCCCACATTGGTTTTGTGGCAAAACTAAATAAACTTGATAGTGTTAGTTTAGGTGGTGAAGTAAACCCTGTTCTCAAATCTCTTTCTCTATTTCCTCCTGTAATCGTATCAACCGTTAAAGCCATGACATCGAACTTAGCAGCTTTTGCTCTCTCTAAGCATGAATCATTAAGCCCTCTATCTTTGTGAAAATAAAACTGAAACATTTTTGGCGTATCAACAAGTGAGGAAATTTCCTCCACACTTACTGTTGCTAGTGCCGATACCCCAAACATGGTATTATATTTCTTAGCTGCTTTACCAACAGCTCTTTCACCATCATAATGAAATAATCTCTGTAAAGCGGTAGGTGACAGATAAAAAGGTAAATCCAATTTCTTTCCAAATATTGTTGTCGATAAATCAACATTCTCTACACCTCTTAAAACATTTGGCACTAAATCTACATCGTCAAAAGCACTCGTATTTCTAGCGTAAGTAATTTCGTCATCTGCAGCACCATCAATATAATGAAATATCGGTGATGGTAACTTTTTTTTAGCTAGTTTTCTAAAATCACTAAAATTATGACAATCTTTTAAATTCATAACTCTTTTTAAAATTTTTTGAGGAAATTAAACATATAACTATTTGCCCCAGGATTTTTATCTCCAAGACTTGCGTTAGATATATGATTATAAGAAAAACCAAATTGACTACTATTTGACATATTAAGTGAAATTTGTAATTCACTTTTAAATTCAATCAAATGACCTAAGTCTTTACCATCACCTTCATGATATAAACCTGGAGCAAAACTAGGAGTAAAATTCAACGCTCCAATTTTATATTGTGCCTGTACACCAGTGTAAAAATATCCTGCATTATCAGCTGTAACTAACATACCAGTAATAGGTGATAAATTTCCTAAAAATGTATCCCTATTTAGATTTTCATTTTGGTGCTGAAAACCAATTAAAGTTGATTTTTTTCCATCATCGCTAAAATCAAACATCCCTGTATAAACATTAAATTCTGTATTTTGATCTTTTAAAACTTTTTCCTCTGCCATTGAAGCAAAGGTAAACGTGATAATTAAAAGTTTGATTATAATTTTTTTTAAATTTATCATTAATTAATTTATTTTTTAACTATAAAGCTTTTATAGATTATTGCACCTCCTACTAAAAATATCAATAACGGCAATAACCAAAGAATATATGTATTTTTATTTAATACAGGATCATAGAGTATCCATTCACCGTATTTGGTTTTAAAATATTCATAGATTTGATCTTCAGACAAACCTTCTTCAAGTTTTTTATCGACAACAATTTTTAAACTGTTTGCAAACTCAGAGTCCGAGTCGTAAACTGATTGACCTTGACATATAAGACATCGTAAATTTTTAGTTATTTTATTCCTTTTATCGTTTTCCTCAGCATTTAAGTTTAAAGGTAAAAATAATATAAGAATTAAAAAAAATCTTAAAACTTTCATTTTATTAACAAATTAATTTCATCGATTGATTGTTGGTTAAGAGGTCCAATGTATTTTTTAATAATTTCATTATTATAAATTAAAAAAGACTCAGGAACTCCATAAGCTCCCCACTCAATTGCAATTGTTCCGTCCAAATCTATAAATATTTCTTTATAAGGGTTACCTAATTCTTTTAAAAATTTTTTTCCGCTTTTTAAATTATCTTTATAATTCATCCCAATAATATTTACTTTATTATCTGTATTTAGACTCATTAAAAAAGGATGCTCTTGTCGACATGGAACACACCAAGATGACCAAATATTTAATAAATAAATCTTATCTAAATCAAAGATACTTGAAGATTTCATATTTTCACCAGAAAAAAATTCTTTAGTATTGAACTCTGGTATCTCTTTATTTGTATAAAAATCTGGAGTGTATATTTTTGAATCTTCTAGACCTTTATAAAAAATAAAAAATATTATTCCAAAAATAATAATAACTGAAAAAGGTAATATTTTATTTTTCATGATCTTTTTTTTAAAAAGCTTACAATTCCCCCAAAAGATATTAGAATTACTGATAACCAAATCCATAACATAAATGGTTTAACTTGATATCTTACATTGAAAAAATCTTGATTTTGAACCAGATTAATTACAATAAATTTATCTGTCATAAGAGTTGTTTTTATGTCAGCTTCACTTGTGGCAATCACAGGTTGATTATAAATTCTCAACTCTGGGGAAAATCTATCTTCTTCACCATTTGAATTACTTATAGAAAAATTTGCAATAATAGCATTATAATTTTGTTCTGTTTTCTGATCAACACTTTCAAAAACTATCTTAGTCTTTGAATTTTCAAAAGTTTCACCAACTTTAAGATTTGTTATAATTTCACTTGCAAATAAATTGTTAAATAAAATACTTAGTATTAATAAACTAAATCCAAAGTGAGCAATATTTTGTGAAATATTTTTATATTTTTTAACAAAAAAATCTCTCATAGTAATAAAGAATAAATAAAGTGCACTCGATATCAAAATTGTATTGATTAAAATATTTTGATTAAAATTTTTTAATACTAAAAATGCTAATATAATTGAGATAATCAAAAAAGAGATTAAATATATTTTGTCCTCTAATTGAGATTTGATCCATTTTAATTTTGGACCAATTGCCATCATAAATAAAAATGGAATTAAAAATGGTATCATTAACTTATGATAAAATGGTGGTCCGACTGATATTTTTTGTGAAGATATTACATCTAAAAAAATTGGGTAAATGGTACCTATTAAAACAACTGATAAAAAATACATCATAAACCAGTTGTTAATTAATATTGAAGTTTCTTTGCTCAACCAAAAAAAATTGTAAGATTTTCTGTCATTATCTTTGTGAAAAAAGAAAAATATTAAAATAGATAAAAGAATCAAAATGAATAAAAAAACAAGAATAAATAAACCCCTTTCAGGATCATTAGCAAAAGTATGAACTGAATTTAAAATTCCTGATCTTACTAAAAATGTTCCACACATACTTAATGTAAATGTTGCTATAGAAAGAATTATCACCCATGAAGTTAAAATAGATTTTTTTTCTAATACTAAAATGCAATGTAAAAGTGTAGTTAATGCAAGCCACGGCATCAAAGAAACATTCTCAACTGGATCCCAAAACCAAAAACCTCCCCAGCCTAATTCATAATAAGCCCAAATTGACCCAAGCAGTATTCCTATGGTCAAAAATATCCACGAAATTAAAATCCATTTTTTTATATGTGACGCCCAACTAGTAGAAATAATTTTTAAACTTGTTGCTGCTAAAACTGAGGAAAAAATAATTGATGAACCAACGTAACCTAAATATAAAATAGGTGGGTGAATTGCTAAAGCAGGGTCTTGTAAAATTGGATTTAATCCAAGACCTTCCGAAGGTATTGGAAAAATATAATTAAATGGATTTGACGTTTTGATTAAAAATAAAAAGAAACCAACTATAATTATTTGTTGAAAAACTAAAGTTAAAATTTTGTATTTAATTGGTTGATTTTTTGTCTTAACTAAAAATAAGAAAATAAATAAAGTTAAAACAAGTAACCATAACAATAAACTTCCTTCATGGTTTCCCCATGTTCCACTGATTTTATAAAATAACGGTTTGGTGGTATGAGAATTATTAAATACTGTTTCATTGCTAAAATCTGAAAAAATAAACGAAAAGATCAAACACAAAAAACTAATAAGAACAAATAATAATTGTAAAAATGTAAATGATAATATTTTGGTATCTAAAATGTTCGAATTATTAAAATTTTTGTATGAAAAATAAAATAACGATAATCCAATAATTAATCCTAATATTAATGAATAATATCCAACAAGACTAAAGATCAATTTATTTTTCTCCTAAAGCTTCTTTTACTTCTGGCGGCATATAATTTTCATCATGCTTAGCTAGGATTTTTGTCGCCGTGAAAAAGTTTCTATCTTTTAAGAAACCTTCTGCAACAACTCCTTTTTCCTCAGCAAATAGATTTGGTACTGCACCCGAGTAAGTAACATTTATTTCATTTTTAAAGTCTGTAATTATGAAGTTAAGCTCATTTGAATTTATAGAAATAGAATTTTTTTTAACCATACCTCCAACTCTTATTTTGCCTTTGTCTATCTCAGTAAGTGATTTTATTTCTGAAGGCGATTGAAAATATACAACATTTTCCTCTAAAGATTTTAGAACCAAAAATGTTGTTAAAACTAAAGTAATTAAGATTATTACTATAAACAACAATCTTAATTTAACTTTTCGACCATACATGGTTTAAAAGTTAATTATTTGTTACGTTAGCTAAAATTTCTTTATTTATTCTTTGTGATTTTGCAGAATTAGCTTGCTCAGTAGTTAGCATTCCAAATTTAGAAACAAATTTGTTTTGTTCTTTAACAAATTGCATTTTAGTTATTAAATATAAACCTAGGAAACTTAATAAGGTAAAGCTAAAAGCAGACAACACATACACTGCATATCCATTCATAAAAAGTAATTCTTTTATCATAATCTATCTAAGCCTTTATTTTTAATTTTTATCAGTTCTGTATTATATTTCATTAAGAAAATTAACAATGAAAAAAGAGCAAATGCCGCAGTCATTATCAATAATGGGTAAAGCATTGATGAATGAATTGAGCTTTTTGATAAGATATTAATAGATGCAGGTTGATGGAGTGTATTCCACCAATCAACTGAATATTTTATTATTGGAACATTAATAATTCCTAAAATAGTTATAAAAGTTGTAATCTTATAGACTTTTTCTTCTTTATCGTAAATTCTCCATACAATTAAATACATTGCATAGAACAAAGCCAATATTAACATTGAAGTAATTCTTGCATCCCAAGCCCACCATGTTCCCCAAGTTGGTTTTCCCCAAATGGATCCTGTAACTAAAGCTATAATATTAAAAACAAATCCCGAAGGAGCTAAACTTTTAGAAATTAAAAAAAAATTTTTATTTCTAAATACGAAACCACAAATAGATAACAGAGTTATAGACGAAAATATTCCAAGTGAAATCCAAGCGGCAGGAACATGAACATACATAATCCTAACTGCATCGCTTTGTTTGTAATCTTCAGGAGATATTACTAATGCTTCAAGTAAACCAACACTTAAAACAACAATAAACAAAAATAAAACGTACTTAGGTGCTTTTGACGTAATTTTAAAAATCTTGTTAGGTTCAAAAAGTTTAAACATATTTTAATTTAGAATTTTTTTTGGTGATTTCTATTATGAAATAGTTTTCTGATCAAGAATGCAGAGGGGAGATAATAAGATTGAAATTAACGTTTAACACTCTTGACCAGAAGATACTAAAAATATAGCTAATTTGTATGGCCTTGATTTGAGCTAAATGTGGTTGAATGATGGTTGCCTTAATTGGAAAGCTTGAAATAACTAGAGCCTTTTTTTCCTGAAAAAATCTCTTCAATTAAAGGATGTTTTATTGGTTCATCAGAATCATCCATTAGCAAATTTTGCTCAGAAACATAAGCTTCATAAGTTATCTCATCATTTTCAGCTAATAGATGATAAAATGGTTGATCTTTTCTTGGTCTGACATTTTTTGGAATAGATTGATACCATTCTTCAGAATTATTAAATTCAAAATCAACATCATAAATCACACCTCTAAATTCAAAGTGTTTATGCCTTACGATGTCTCCAATTGAAAATTTGGCTTTTTGAACTGGCATTGAACTTAGTATGGGTATTTAGAAATAAAAATCAATGCTAAAAATATAAATGTTTTGTGATGTGGCAAATATGTTAATATCTTTTTGGTGAATAAATCTTTCTTAAAATTTGTTACTGATTTCGGTCCTTTAGCAATATTTTTTTTCTATTATTACAATAGTGGTAAAAATTTATCAGTAGCAATACCTCCACTGATAGTTGCAACTTTAGTTGCATTAGCAGTAGTTTGGTTTTTTGAAAAAAAAATTCCTCCAATGCCTTTGGTAAGTGGAATTTTAATTACTTTTTTTGGTGGATTAACTATCTACTTTAATGATCCTATATTTATTTATGTAAAACCAACTATCATTAATATTATGTTTGCTCTTGCATTATTTTTTGGAAAATATTTTACCAGAGAACCTGTTCTTAAAAAAATTATGGGTAAATCAATACCTTTAACAGATATTGGCTGGGAAATTCTAAATAGACGATGGATGTATTTTTTCTTTGGTCTTGCTTTATTAAATGAAATTGTTTGGAGAACTCAAACAGAAGAATTTTGGGTTAATTTTAAAGTGTGGGGAATGCTTCCAATAACAATAATATTCACTGCATTTCAAATACCTTTAATCAATAAACATAAAATTGATGCGTAATAATTTAAAATTAGTAGTAAATAATCCTCATAATAAATTAGAAGAAAAACATTTTTTTGAAAAAGATGAGCTAAAAATTATATTAGACTTATATGCCAAAATGGTTTCAGAAGGTTCTTGGAAAGATTACGGTTTAAGTATTTCAAGTAAACAGGTGGGTTTTAGTGTTTTTAGAAATGCTACAGAAAATGCTCTTTATAAAATTTGTAAAAATTTTAAGCCTAAAAATAAAAATCTTAAATATTTGATTACTGATACAAGTGGTAAAATAGTAAAAAATTCTTACGATCTTAGAATTTTATTAAAAAATACCAACTGGAAGAGACTTCAAAAATAAATTTATCTTCTTTGCCCAAATAATCTTAATAACATTATAAATAGATTGATAAAATCTAGATATAAAGTTAAAGCGCCCATCACAGCTTTTTTGCCCATTAACTCACCTGAATCTGACGCAACATACATATTTTTAATTTTCTGAGTATCATAAGCTGTTAAACCAACAAATATTAAAACACCTAAAATTGAAATCACAAAATACATCATAGAAGATTTCATAAAGATATTAACTATTGAGGCTATAATTATTCCAATCAGACCCATCATTAAAAAAGATCCAAATTTTGTAAGATCTCTTTTAGTTGTGTATCCATAGATACTCATCGCTCCAAATGTTGCAGATGTAATAAAAAAAACTCTTGTTACACTCATTCCAGTGTAAACTAATAATATTGATGATAAAGATAGACCCATCAAAGCTGCAAAAACCCAAAACGTAGTTTGTGCTTTTGATGCACTCATCTTATTAATTCCAAAACTCATATAAAAAACGATACCTAGAGGTGCCAGCATCACAAGCCATTTAAGACCTGATAAATAAATTGCATTTCCCATCTGAGTTAGACCAACGATTGAACCAGCATCATTAGTAACAACAGACATTTTAAATGTTAATAATGCTACTATTCCGGTTAGCAATATTCCTGTTGCCATGTAATTATAAACTTTTAGCATGTAGGCTCTTAAGCCTTCATCCATTACAGCAGCTGTTTGTTGTGCTGCTTTTGCCCTATTTAATATTCCGTTTTTATCAAATTCCATAATGAGTATTATATATATTCTTTTACTAATTATTCAAGATACCTTAAAAGATAACAAAAATTTAACTTAATATTTCTAATGAATTACAAAAATTTAGGTAATACCGATATTAAAGTAAGTACAATTTGTCTCGGTACTATGACATGGGGGGAGCAAAATACAAAGCTTGAAGCATTTGAACAAATGGATTTTGCTTTAGATCAAGGAGTAAACTTTTGGGACACTGCCGAATTATATGCAGTACCTCCTAGAAAAGAAACCTACGGTGATACAGAAGAAATTATTGGGAAATGGTTTGAAAAAACTAATAAAAGAGAAAAAGTCATTCTTGCAACAAAAGTTGCTGGCCCAGCACGAGATTATTTAAGAAGTGGAGAAAATAGTTTTACAGGTCCAAATTTAGAATCTGCTTTAAATAACAGTCTTAAAAGAC
>CACJGD010000024.1 GCA_902592935.1 uncultured Pelagibacteraceae bacterium
TCTTTGAAGTCATAAGTTTCTAAATTATTAATATTTTTTTTAATTAAACTAAAATCATCAAGATCTTGGATGGGTAAAATATAATTTAAAAGACTATATTTTTTATTATTTAAATTCCAGCTAGTAAATAATATATTCTCTGAAAACATTGAAACTTGATTTTTATTTTGATCAACAAAAACAGGGATAAATAAAAAATTTTTTTTTAAAGGCAATGATGGAAATACATTTTTTGACTCTAGTAAATCAAATATATTTTTTTTATTAAATGAAACATTCATTGTAAGGTAATAAGTCTCATCAATAAACTTCTCCTCGATTATTGAGAAAGTTTCAATCATTCCCTTTATTTGATTAATTGAGGTATTTTTTAATTTTACTTGATCTTTGCTTTGTACAATTGACAAAATAAGTTCATTAAATGCTTCTACAAATCCTTCATCAATAATTTCATTTTTATTAAAATTTATTTCAAAAGGTGTTGATATTTCTATATCATTTATAGAGAATGTCTTTGCATGACTTTTCCCTGTGGAAAAGAAAATATTTATTAAAGCAAGAAATAAAAAAAAATTATATAAAAGCTTTAAATTACAAAGTTGAGAAATAAATTTCATAAAACATATTAATGAATAAAAAAAAATTTACCTATAAAAAAAGTGGAGTTAATATTGGTGCTGCAGACAAATTTGTTAATTTCATATCTACAATTTCTACAAAAAAAAGAGGCAAAAAAAAGTTTTCTAATATAGGGGGGTTTGGCTCAATTACAAATTTACCAAGTAA
This sequence comes from uncultured Pelagibacteraceae bacterium, assembly GCA_902592935.1. Taxonomy (GTDB): domain Bacteria; phylum Pseudomonadota; class Alphaproteobacteria; order Pelagibacterales; family Pelagibacteraceae; genus Pelagibacter. The sequence continues at coordinate 787 of CACJGD010000024.1, forward strand.
TATTAAACAACCTAGAATCGTAGCTTGCACTGATGGTGTAGGAACTAAAATTGAAGTTGCTAATACATTAAATAAATTTGATACTATTGGGATTGACTTGGTTGCTATGAGTGTAAATGATTTAATCGTTCAAGGGGCTAAGCCTTTACTTTTTTTAGATTATATATCAATAAATAAAATTGATCTTAAAAAACTAAAAGCAATAATTAAAGGGATTAATAATGGCTGCAATCAATCAGGATGTGAGCTTGTCGGAGGAGAAACTGCTGAAATGCCTGGTACCTACGAAAAAGGAAAATTTGATATTGCTGGTTTTGCAGTTGGAGTTGTTGATAAGAATAAAATTTTAAATAAAAAAAAAATAAAAGAAAATAATTTAATACTCGCCGTGCCGTCTAGTGGTTTACATTCTAATGGGTATTCTCTTATAAGATATTTAATAAAACAAAAAAAAATTAATATTAAAAAAAATAATTTTTTAAAATCTGAGCTTTTAAAACCAACAAAAATATATGTTAAAGAAATTATGAAATTAATAAACAACAATTTAATTAATGGCTGTGCTCATATAACTGGAGGGGGATTATCTGATAATATCAAAAGGATTATTCCAGATAAACTATCTGCAAATATAAATTTAGATGAAATTAAAACTTCTAAAATATTTAACTGGCTTAAAAACAATAAAATTTCTAATAAAGAAATGCTCAAAACATTTAATTGTGGAGTTGGTTTTTGCCTTATTGTTGAAAGTAAAAATCTAAAAAAAATAAATAATTTTTTTACAAAGGAATATAAACCATATGTAATTGGAAATATTTCGAAAGGTAAAAACAAAGTTAAACTAAATGGCTCTATCAACTGGTCACAATAGAGTAAGAACAGCTGTATTTATTTCAGGTACAGGTAGTAATTTAAAATCTCTAATTAAATTTTCTAAAAGTAAAAAATCTCCTATATCTGTTAACTTGATTATTTCAAACAACCCTAAAGCAAAGGGTTTAGATTATGCGAAAAAATTTAAAATTAAAAAAAAAGTTTTAAATTTAAAAAATAAAAATTTAAGTGAAAATAAGTTACTTTATATTTTAAAAAAAAATAATATTGAAATAATTTGTCTTGCTGGATTTATGAAAATCTTGTCGAAAAATTTTATTAAAAAGTTTAAAGGAAAAATTTTGAATATACATCCCTCTATACTTCCTAAATATAAAGGATTAAATACTCATAAAAGGGCATTAAATAATAAAGAGAAATACTCAGGATGCACTGTTCATTTTGTAAATTCTAAACTAGACTCTGGGAAAATAATTCTTCAAAAAAAAGTCAAAATAGCAAAAAATGAAACAGAAACTTCTCTTGCTAAGAAAATTTTAGTTCAAGAACATAAAATCTACCCGAAAGCTATTTTAAAAGTTTTTAATCTTTAAAGAAAAAATCTATTTCAATTTTAGCATTTTCAACGCTATCTGATCCATGTACTGAATTTTTATCAATAGAAATTCCATATTTCTTTCTAATAGTGCCTTCCTCTGCATCTTTTGGATTTGTAGCACCCATTAACTCTCTATTACCTAAAACTGCATTCTCTTTCTCAAGTACCATAACTAAAATTGGGCCAGATGAAAGATAATCGCATAAATCGTTATAAAATGGCTTTGTTTCATGAACTTTATAAAATTTTTCTGCTTCAGATTTTTCAATTTGAATTTTTTTTTCTTTCAATATTATAAAACCATTACCTTTAAACATTTCTTTAATTTCATTCTCTAAATTTCTTTCAACAGCATCTGGCTTAATAATTGATAAAGTTTGTTCTGTATTACTCATAATTATCCTCTATTAATTTGTTTAATAACCTGACTCCATAACCTGTAGCTCCACTTGAATTTAATGCTCCTCCATATTTAGAAAATGCCATTCCAGCTATATCTAAATGTGCCCAAGGTGTTTTATTTAAAATAAATCTTTGCAAAAATTGAGCAGCAGTTGTAGATCCTGCGCCTCCAACGTAATTAATATTTTGCATGTCTGCATTTTTAGAATCTATAAGTTTATCAAAATTTTTATTTAATGGCATTCTCCAAACTTTTTCCTCTACATTTTCTCCTGCACTAATTAATTGATTTGATAACTTGTCATCATTTGAAAACAAACCTGCATACTCAGATCCAAGAGAAACAATAATTGCTCCGGTTAGAGTTGCTAAATCTATTATAAATTTTGGTTTAAATTTTTCTTCTGTGTAAGTCAAAGCATCAGCTAGAACTAATCTTCCTTCAGCATCTGTGTTTAATATTTCAACTGTTTTTCCACTATAAGACTTAACAATATCTCCTGGTCTTTGTGCATTTCCTCCGGGCATATTTTCAACTAACCCAACAACACCTACAGCATTTACTTTAGCTTTTCTCAAAGCCAAACTTTTCATTAACCCAACAACAACTGCTGAGCCAGCCATATCGTATGTCATGTCCTCCATAAATTTAGCAGGTTTTAGTGATATACCTCCAGTATCAAAACAAACTCCTTTTCCAACAAAAGCTAAAGGTTTAGATTTATTTTTTAAACCATTCCATTCTATTGAAACTAAATATGATCCTCTGATACTTCCTTGTCCTACACCAAGCAATGTATTCATTCCAAGTTTTTTTAATTTTTTTTCGCCCAAAATATTAATTTTTAAACCTAATTTTTTTAATGAATTAATTCTCTTTGCGTATTCATCTGGGTGTAAAACGTTTCCTGGTTCCGAAACTAGATCTCTTGTATAAAAAGTACCATTTTCTAAAGCTCTAAATTTAGTCTGATCTTTAAGTGTAGGTTTATTTTTACCAATTACTATTATCGATATAATTTTTTTATTCTTTTTTGTCTTATATTTCTCAAACTTATAAGATTTTAATTTTAGCCCGTGTAAAAAATAACCTATATAATCTTTTATATTATTAGGAATTGAGTCTGAATTTAAAAAATATTCACTTTGTTTAAATTCTTTAAACAAATCATAAAACATCGCTCCCAAATTCTCTACATCTGCATTTTTGATATTTTTTTTTAAAGACACCAAAATTATTTTTCTTTTTGAACTGATATCAAAAGAGAGTATTTTTTTATTTAAATCCTTTGTTTTTAATAAATCAGAAATAAAAGAATGTTCATTGCCTGAAAAATATTTCTTTAAACCTGAAATATTGAATTTCTCATTAACAAAAAAAACTACATTTGATGTGTTTTTTTTCACTAATTTATTTTTATAATTAATTTCGATTGACATAAATTTTAAATACACTCTATAAGAGTAGAGTGCTATATATGAATAAAAATACCTTATTTCAATGAAAAAAATAATATTTAGAAAGCTTTTATTGGACTGTGTAATTTTCTTCTTAATTACATTAATGGGAATAAGCGCAATTATATGGGTCTTCCAGGCTGTAAACTTTTTAGATATTATTATCGAAGATGGCAGAAACTATAATGTCTATATTTGGTATACTCTTTTAAATTTACCTAAAATTGTAAGTAAAGTTCTACCATTTTGTATTTTTTTTAGTTTTTCATATATTTTTATAAAATATGAGATGAATAACGAGCTCATTATTTTTTGGAACCATGGAATAGAAAAAATTAATGTAATTAATTTTTTTATAATATTTTCGTTATTGGTTTTATTTTTTCAAATGATGCTACTTACGATAGTGGTACCAAAATCTCAAGAAATTGCACGAAGTCAATTGAGAAGTTCTGATGTTGATTATTTTGAGGGACTTATTAAACCAAAAAAATTTAATGACACTGTAAAAGGACTAACAGTATATGCTGAAGATAAAAACGATAAAGAAGAATTTATAAATATTTATATTAAAAAAATCTCAACTGGTAAATTTCAAATTACTTTTGCTAAAAAAGGAGTATTTGAAAACAAAGGTAACAGAAAAGTCTTGGTCTTATATGATGGAGAAAATTTAACTAGTAATGCGGGAAAAATAACAAGGTTTAATTTTTCAAAATCTGATTTTGGATTAGAAAATATGGCTACTCACTTGATAGTTCATAGAAAACTTCAAGAACAATCTACTAGAAGTTTAATTGATTGTATTGAAAATATTTATTTTAAAAAAAGAGAAAAAATTTTAAATTGTGACTCTAGTAATCCTAGAAATGTATATAAAGAATTATTTAAAAGATTAATTACACCATTTTATATACCATTATTAATTTTAATTGCTGCAATGAATTGTTTTATTTCAAAGGAAAATATTAATTATTTAAAATATAGGTTTTCTCTATTTGTATTTGGTTTATCAGCTATAATAATTTCTGAAAGTTCTTTAGGATATATTCAAAAATCATTTACCAAAAATATTTTTTTGATTTCTTTTCCAATGCTTTTAGTTTTACTGTTGTACTTAATTATAATCTATAAATTTAAATTTAAGGAATTCAGATTACAAACATGAAGACTTATATTAAATTTTTAGTTAATAGTTTTTTAAAATCTTTTATTAATATTTTTTTGATAATGTTAAGTTTGGTTTTAATTTTAAACATCATTAAAGAAATTGAGTTTTTTAACAATAAAGACGTCAATACATTATATCCTATTTATTTATCAATAATGAATACACCTTCAGTAATTTTTGAAATGTTTCCATTTATTTTTTTAATATCAACTCAATTTTTTTTTATAAAACTTTTTAACAACAACGAAATTCATATATTTAAATATTCTGGATTAAAAAATTTGAAAATTATTAATACTTTAAGTATTCTTAGTTTTTTAATAGGAATACTCATAATTACTTTATTTTACAATCTGTCGTCAAACCTACAGAGGTACTATTTAGAAGTTAAAAATCAATATTCAAACGATCAATCTTATTTAGCAGTGATAAATAAAAATGGATTATGGATAAAAGACATATTTAATGAAAAGATTAGCATAATTAATTCTTCCTCTATGGAAGATAAATATTTAAAAAATACCTTCATAACTACTTTTGATAAAAATTATGAACCAATAAGAAGCATAAAAAGTGATAAAATTGATATAAAAAACAACAAATGGCTTATTTATAATGCTTCTATTATTGAGGATAATACTAATAGAAATGTTGAGTTGTTTGAATTTGAGACCAATTTTAATTTAGAAACAATAGGTTCCCTATTCTCAAATTTATCTTCATTATCAATTTTAAAATTAATTGATTTAAGGAATAATTATAAGTCACTTAACTATTCAGTTGTAGATGTAAATATGCAAATTAACAAAATTTTAACTTATCCTTTTTACTTGATGTTAATGACAATACTTTCTGCAATTATAATGTTCAATACAAAAAGATTTAAAAGTAATACACTTAAAATTGTGATTGGATTATTTTTTTCAGTGACAATTTATTATATTAGTAATTTTTTTAATGTTATGGGGAATACTGAAAAAATTCCTTTAATAATTGCAATTTGGGCACCCTTAATATTTTTAAGTTTAATTAATATTTCAATGTTAATAAAAATTAATGAAAAATAATATTTTAAACTTTTTTGTTTTTCTTTTTTTTTATTTAATTTTTATAACTTTTTCTAATTCAGAGGAACAATTTATATTTGAAGTCACACAGCTTGATGTTACTGAAAATGGAAATCTTATAGTAGGGTCAAAGAGTGGTAAAGCAATTACTAATGATGGTTTTGAGATTATTGGTAATAATTTTGTATACAACAAAGAAACAAATATTTTAAATGTATCAGGTAATGTAAAATTATTTAGCATTGAAGATGATGTCGTTATTTTTTCTGATAAAGCAACATATTTAAAAAATGATGAAGTTATTTTTACTGAAGGGAACTCAAAAGCTTTAAATGAGAATAATGTAATTACAGCTGATAAATTTAATTTTGATAAAATCAAAAACATTTTAAAAGCTGAAAATAATGTCAAATTTGAAGATAAAAAAGAACAGACATTAATATTTTCTGATAAAGCAACATATTTAAAAAATGATGAAGTTATTTTTACTGAAGGTGAAACAAGTGCTTTTTTGCAAAAAAAATATAAATTTGAGTCTAAAAATGTAACCTATTCAAAAAAAGATGAGTCACTTAAATCTTTAGAAAAGTCTTTAGTAGAAGATAATAATGGAAATACCTATAATTTAGAAAGCTTTTTTTACAAAATAAATAGTAAAATTCTTAAAGGAAAAAACATAAATGTGTTTTCAAAAGTTAATGATAATAATACAGATAAATACTTTTTTTCTGAAGGAATTTTTAATTTTGCAAAAAATAGTTTCTTATCAAAAGAAACAAAAATAAAAGTACACAAAGAGGTTTTTGATAATGAAGAGCAAGATCCAAGAATATATGGAGTGTCATCAAAAGGAGATGAGAATTCAACAATAATTAACAAAGGAATTTTTACTAGCTGCAAACTTAATGATAATTGTCCTCCGTGGAGTATTGAGTCAGAAAAAATTACTCATGATAAAATAAAAAAAGATATGATTTATGAAAAAGCACTGTTAAAAATTTATGATTTTCCAGTCTTATATTTCCCAAAGTTTTTTCATCCTGATCCAACTGTAGATAGAAGAACAGGATTTTTGAGACCTCAATTTAACAATTCCAAGACTTTGGGATCTTCAATTTTCATACCATATTTTGTGACATTAGGGGATGATAGAGACTACACATTTAAACCAACTATTTTTAATGATAAAATTATATTACAGAACGAATTTAGAAAAGTAACTGAAAACTCATACTTAATAACAGATTTTAGTTTAACTAAAGGCTATAAGTCATCCGTAAATGATAAGAAAAAGGATATCAATCACCTTTTCTTAAATTATGAGCAGGAGTTAAACCTTCCTGATTTTAATGAGAGTAAATTAGAAGCTAAAATAGAAAGAGTAAATAATGACACATACTTAAAAGTTTTTCAAAATAATCTCTTTGAAAGTCCTGTTATACCAAAAAACAAAGATATAATGCTTTCAGAATTAAATTTGGATTTAGATCATCAAGATTATTCTCTGTCAGCTGATATTCAAGTATTTGAAGATTTAGGAAAAAAATCAAGTGATAGATATCAGTATGTCCTTCCCTCATATAACTTTAACAAAAATTTAAATTTAGATAATATTAATGGATCAATTAATTTTATATCCTCTGGAAGCAATCATTTAAAAGACACAAATAATTTAAGAACTTCAGTTATTAATGATATAGAATTTAGATCTATAAATTATTTTTCAGAAAATGGATTTAAAAATCAATATAATTTATATTTTAAAAATTTAAATTCACTGGGTAAAAATGATCCAACTTATAAATCTACACCAAGAGTAGAAGGTATGGGTATTGCAGAGATTCAAACGAGTTTTCCTCTGATAAAAAATAGTGAAATGCAAAATGAAATTTTAACTCCAAAAATTTCATTGAGAGCTAATCCTGGAAATAATATGAAAGATTACAGCTCTTCAGATAAAAATATCAATGCAAACAATATATTTGAAATTAATAGACTTGGTTTAAGTGATACTTTTGAGGCAGGTAGATCACTTACATTAGGTATAGACTATAAAATAGATAAAATTGAAAGTATAAAAATTGCAAATGATAAATCATTAACAATTATTAATGAAGATATTAATCAAGATGAAGATCAGGTAAAAGATAAATTTATTGAGTTTAAATTGGCAACAGTTTTAAGAGATAAAGTTGAGACAGAAATTCCATCTAGTTCAACAATTGATAAAAAAAACTCAAATATATTTGGATCAATAAATAATCAATTATATGACAATCTAGATTTAACATATAATTTTTCTATAAATAATAATTTAGAAACCTTAGATTATCACTCTTTAAGTTCTAAAATTTCTATTAATAATTTTGTTACAGAATTTACATATTTAGAAGAGAGAGATGATATAGGAAGTAGTCATGTATTATACAATAAATCTTCATACGAAATTGACAAAAATAATTCACTTTCTTTTTCAACTAGAAGAAATAAAGAAATTAATCTAACGGAATATTATGATTTTAGTTATGAGTATAAAAATGACTGTTTAATAGCAGGGGTTAAGTATAACAAAACATTTTATCAAGATAATGATTTGAAGCCTTCTGAAAATTTATTTTTTACAATCACTTTGATTCCGCTAACGACGTATGAAAGAATAATTTATGAAAATTAAATTTAAAGTCTTAATTTTTTTTATTTTATTAATTTTTTTTTATCAAAAAAATATTAATTGTTTTGAGAATAAAATAA
>CACJGD010000025.1 GCA_902592935.1 uncultured Pelagibacteraceae bacterium
AGGTTTTGGTGGATCTTTTGAGTTAGCTACAAGAATTTCAAAACATACTCCAGGAAATTTAAATAGAATGTTTTATACTATTTGTGGTTCCACAGCTGTTGAAACTGCAATTAAAATTGCAATCGCTTATCATAGAGCAAGAGGCGATAGCCAAAGGTTTAGGTTTGTTGGTAGAGAAAGAGGTTACCATGGAATGAATATTGGTGCGACTTCAGTAGGAGGCATGGTTAACAATGTAAAAACATTTGCAAGTGTTTTAATGCCAGGTGTTGTACATATGAGACATACACATTTACCAGAGCACAAATTTGTTAGCGGTCAACCTGAAACAGGTGTTGAGTTAGCAGAAGATCTAGAAAGAATTTGCATGAACTTTGGGGCTGAAAATATTGCAGCTTGCATTGTTGAGCCTATTGCAGGATCTACAGGCACATTAGTTCCGCCAAAGGGATACCTACAAAGATTAAGGGAAATTTGTGATAAACATGGAATACTTTTAATTTTCGATGAAGTAATTACAGGTTGGGGTAGAACTGGATCTCCATTTGCATCACAAGAATATGGTGTAACACCAGACATGATGACAATGGCTAAAGCTACAACAAACGGAATTAGCCCAATGGGAGTTGTTGCATGTAAAGAAGATATTTATGATGCTATTGCAGAAAATGCTCCTAAAGGAACTATAGAATTATTTCATGGATATACATATTCAGGAATTCCAATTTCAGTAGCTGCTGGATTAGCAGTTCAAGATATTATTGAAAAAGATGATATTTTTAATCGAGCAAAAAATTTATCACCTTATTTCCAAGAAGGTTTAATGTCTTTAAAAGATATCGATGTTGTTGATAACATTAGAGGGTACGGAATGATGGGTGGAATTGATATTGTTATGGATAAAAAACCAGGTGCAGCAGGATTTACTTGTTTTAAACATTGCTATGAAGCAGGTGTTAATTTCAAAGCTACTGGTGATTGTTTAATTATCGCTCCAATGTTTATTTGTGAGAAAAAACATATAGATGAGATAATTGAAAAACTTCGAACTGGAATAACAAATTACGCAAAAAGTAAAAAGAATTAATTTTCGTTTATGAAAATTGGAGTTCCTAAAGAAATTAAACCACAAGAAAATAGAATTGGTTTAACGCCTGATAGTGTTAAAACTTTAGTTTCAGAAGGTCACCAAGTTTTAGTTGAAAAAAATGGTGGATTTGAAGCTGGCTTTGAAAATGATCAATACTTAAAAGCTGGAGCAAAAATTGCAGATACAGCAGCTGATATTTTCAGTGATGCTGAAATAATTGTTAAAGTTAAAGAACCTCAAAAAGTAGAAGTAGATATGATAAGAGAAAATCAAATCGTATATACATATTTACATTTAGCTGCAGCAAAAGAATTAACAGAAGGATTAATAAAATCTAAAAGTATTAATATTGCTTACGAAACTGTAACGGATGATAATGGTAGATTACCATTGCTTGCTCCAATGAGTGCTGTTGCAGGAAGAATGTCAGTACAAGCAGGTGCTCATTGTTTAGAAAAAAATCAAAATGGTAGAGGAGTATTATTAGGAGGAGCACCAGGAGGTGAACCGGCTAATGTATTAATTCTTGGAGGTGGAGTAGTTGGAGAGAACGCAGCAACAATAGCCACAGGAATGCAAGCGAAAGTTCATATCGTTGATAAATCTGAAGTAAGATTAAAACAACTTGTAGAAATGTTTGGTGATAAAATTATACCCGAACAAAGCGATAAAATTGATTTAAATAAATTAGTTGCAGAGGCAGATCTTTTGGTAGGAGGTGTATTAATTCCAGGTGCAGAAGCTCCAAAACTAATAACTAAAGATATGTTAAAATTAATGAAAAGAGGTTCAGTTATTGTTGATGTTGCAATTGATCAAGGTGGATGTGTTGAAACAAGCAAACCCACAACACATGGAGATCCAACTTATATAGTAGATGATGTAGTTCATTATTGTGTTGCTAATATGCCAGGTGGAGTTCCTAGAACCTCTACATTTGCATTAAATCAAGCAACTCTTCCTTATTTAGTAAAACTAGCAAATAAAGGTTATCAAAAAGCACTTGGTGAAGATAAAAACTTTTTAGCAGGGCTAAATGTTTATAAAGGTCAAGTAACTTATAAAGCAGTTGCTGATGTTTTTGGACATAATTTTGTAGAACCTGGAGAAGCTATTAAACATTAAAGATGGAAAAAAACTATCCTTCTAGCACAAAGGTAGTTGTAATTGGTGGTGGTGTAGCTGGAACGTCTTGCGCATATCATTTAGCAAAGTTTGGATGGAAAGATGTTGTTTTATTAGAAAGAGATCAATTAACTTCTGGAACTACCTGGCATGCTGCAGGATTAATAGGTCAATTAGGGTCAAGTTCTACAATTACAAAATTAAGAAAATATTCTTTAGATCTTTATAAAGAGCTAGAAAAAACAACAGGTTTGTCTACTGGCTTAAAACAAAATGGAGCAATAACAGTAGCTTCATCTCAAGAGAGAATGCAGGAATTATTAAGACAAGCCACAACAGCTCAACTTTCAAATGTAGAGGTAGAAGTATTAAACAAAGATAGAATAAAGGAATTATATCCAGTAATAAAAAATGACGATCTAATAGGTGGTGTTTATATGCCAAAAGATGGTCAGGCTGATCCTGTAGGAGTAACAAATGTGTTAGCTAAAGCTGCTAAAATGCTAGGAGTTCAAGTATTTGAAAAGACACCAGTAAAAAAAATATTAGTAAAAAATAAACGAATATGTGGCGTTGAAATTAACCAAGTAAAAATTGATTGTGAATATGTAGTTTTGGCTTCAGGAATGTGGTCTAGACAAATCGGAGAGGATATTGGTGTTAGTGTTCCTTTATATCCAAATGAGCACTTTTATGTAATTACAGAACCGATGAAAGATCTACCAAAAAATTTACCTGTGTTAAGGGATTATAATGATTGTCTTTACTTAAAAGAAGATGCAGGGAAAATGTTGGTAGGAATTTTTGAACCTAATGCAAAACCTGCTTTCAAGGATAGTGGAAGGGTTCCTGATGATTTTTCATTTGGAGAATTTCCTGATGATTTTGATCACTTTGAACCTTATCTTGAAAAGTCCTTTCGAAGACTTCCAATGCTAGAAACAACAGGTATTAGAAAATTTTTTTCAGGACCTGAGTCCTTTACACCGGATACTCAATACCTATTAGGAGAAACATCAGAGGTAAAAAATCTTTATACATGTTGTGGATTTAATAGTATTGGAATAGCGAGTTCTGGAGGAGCAGGAAGGGTAACTGCAGAATGGATGACAAATGGTCATATAAATGAAGACTTATTTTCGTTAGATATAAAAAGATTTCAAAAGTTTCATTCATCTAAAAAATTTATCATGAATAGGGTTACCGAAACTTTAGGAGATCTTTATGGAATGCATTGGCCATTTAAACAACATACAACTTCAAGAAATGAAAAATTATTACCTTATCATGATGAATTAAAAAAAGCTGGTGCATGTTTTGGAGTTGCTGGAGGTTTTGAAAGACCTATGTGGTATTCTTTAAATGGAGAAGAACCAAAGTATAAATATAGCTTTAATTATCAAAACTGGTATCCCTCAGTTAAATATGAAACAACAAATGCTAGAAAAAATGTAGGACTTTTTGATTTTTCTACTTTTTCTAAATTTGATTTACAAGGAGAGATAACACATAGCGAATTACAAAAAATATGTACAGCAAATATTAAAAATGAAGTTGGAAAATCAACCTATACTCATATGTTGAATGAGGATGGTGGTATAGAAACAGATTTAACAGTTGTTTGTATAGATAAAAATCATTTTAGAATAGTAAGTTCAGCTGCTACAAGAGAAAGAGACAAATACCATATTTTAAAATATTTATCGGATAAAGTTAAGTTTTCAGATGTCACTGAAAAAATTTGTTGCCTTGGTTTGTTTGGTCCTAAAAGTCGAGAAATGATTCAAAAAATTAGTATAGATGATTTTACATCAGAAAATTTTAAATTTGGCAAAGGTAAATATGTAAATATAGATGATATTAAAGTTTGGGCGCAAAGGATATCTTATGTAGGTGAACTAGGTTTTGAATTATATGTTGATAAAGAAAATGCATTAAAATTATATAAAATTTTAATTAATGAAGGAAAGAATTTTGAACTCTCTCATTGTGGTATGCATGCAATGGACATAATGAGAATGGAAAGTGGTTTTTTACACTGGGGTCATGATATTTCACCAGAAGAAAACCAGTATCAAGCTGGTTTAAACTTTTCAATAAGTTATAAAAAAAATACGAATTTTATTGGTAAAGACTCCTTATTAAAAATAAAAGATAGTCCATTAGAAAAAAAAATGATGATGTTTACCCTAAAAGATAGTGAACCTGGTAAACCTTTATTATTGCATGAAGAGCCAATTTATTTAGAGGATAAAATCATTGGCAGGACAACTTCAGGAAATTACTCATTTTGTTTTGATAAAAATTTGACATTTGGTTATGTAAATTCTGGAAATACAACAGACACACTTACTGGTAAAAATTTATTTATAGAGGTTGAAAAGGTTAAATATCCAGTTGAAATTCTTTCAAAACCACTAAATACAAAAGATTTTAAAAATATTTAGTTTTTCTTAATTATATTGTAATTAAAATGATTAGCTGATTAAATGAAGTGTGAAAAAAAACGACCAAGATAAAACAAATATTAATTCTGATATTGCTTCAACTAGAGATTTTGAAACAGATAAAATTAAAACTACAAATGTAAATATTTTATTAAATAGAGTTAGATTAGATCAAAAAAGAACACTAAAAAAAAGAATTATTTTTGTATTAATTTTGGCTACTATGGTTAGTTCATTAGGTGTTTATTTTATTATTTAGTTTATAATCTGATTTAAAAAGTTTATTGAAACAATAAAGATTTATATTATAAATCATTTATCAATTAAGGCGGGGTAGCTCAGTTGGTTAGAGCGCGGGACTCATAAGCCCGAGGTCAGTGGTTCGATCCCACTTCCCGCTACCATTCTAGAAGGATTTCGAATTATTGCTCCACTGGTGCTCCAATGTTAAAGTAGTTTTATGCGAAAGCTAATTATATTTTTGGTCACGGGAATGCTTTGGTGCAATGTAAGTTTAGCCGATATTAATCTCAATTGTGTTATGTTAAATTGGAATGAAAGAGATTTAAGCACTGATGAATTTAAATATACCAATCTTACACCAAGTCATTTTACAGCAATAATCGAAATTATAGGACCAGATGAAGTTATTGCTAGAGTAATTGGATCCGCTGAAACAGGTTATAATATGCATAGTCCATATGTAGGCACTATCAGCGATAGTAGAATTGAAATGAATCATAAAAAAAATAGTTTGGATGAAAGAGGAACAGATTTTAATCTAAATTTAATATCAGGAATGTTTGAAATGAACCATTATGGTGGAAAAAAAGATGAAATATGGTTTTTACAAAAGACAGGAAGATGCGAAGTAGCAAATTAATTAAAATACTAGTAACAGTTTTTTCAATATTATTTATTCAAAATTATTCTAATGCTGAAGTAATAAAATTTTCTAATTGCAAACATATAAAAGCCCCAATAGCTGAATTAGTCCATAAAATTATGAAAGGACAAAATAGCGAAACACCACCGTATAATGAAAAGAAAGCGTTAAAAGAACTAAATGATCCGTATGAATTTATTAACAGAACTTTTGATACAGAAACTAAAATTTTAACTTATGAAGCAAAAAAAAAGGGAGAAGATTTAGTTGTTAATAAATCTAACTACAAAATAAAAGATGAAAAAACTTTTACAATTCTAGATATATTTGAAAGCAAAAGCGATCCATTTTTTAACGAAGAAACTAAAAAATTGGATTTCAAAGGAACTAGTGTAAAATATTCACTATTTATTTATGACCTTTCTGATGCAACAGTAAAATCATATAGCTACATTGGATCAGAAAAAGAACTTTTAACTTTTCAAAAATGTGAAAGCAACTATTCGGTACCAGATTCAGGTGAGTCCGGAGATGTAACGAGTGGGTCTGGATTTTTTATAAATAAAGAAGGATATTTTATTACTAATAATCATGTGATATCAGAATGTAAATCTAAGTCCAAAATAACATTTAATAAAAAAGATGTAGAGGCGGATTTAATTGCAAAGGATGCAACTTTAGATATAGCACTTTTAAAAGCAGAAGTAAGTCCAGAAAATTTTCTTAAATTTTCAAATGAAAGACCTGAAAAACTTCAAAAAGTGATTGTTGCTGGATATCCTTTTGGAAAAGGACTTAGTGATGATTTAAAGTTTACCCAAGGTATAATTAGTTCTTTAAAAGGTTATGCAGACAACTCTAATGAATTGCAAATTGATGCAGCTATTAATCCAGGTAATAGTGGAGGACCAATTGTAAATGAAGATGGTGATTTAGTTGCTGTAGCTGTTTCAGGACTATCAAAAGATATTACCGAAGGAATAAACTTTGGTATAAAAGGTTCATCAGTAATGAATTTTCTAGATGTAAATTCCATAAATTACACATACTCAAAATCATCAAACTTTAGTTTTGGAAATAAAAAGTTAAATAAACTTCTAGAGGAGAGTACTGTTTATACTTACTGCAATTAAGCAGATAGTAAACTGGAATACTCTTAAACATTCCCGAGGAATCTTTAAATCTTGCTCCACATATGCTCCAACGACTTAGCAAAAGTTAAAAATATTAGATTGAAAAATTAAGTAATTACTTATAAAAAATAATTGGTACGGGACTCATAAGCCCGAGGTCAGTGGTTCGATCCCACTTCCCGCTACCAAAAATTATGAAAGATATATATATTAGCTGGGATGATTATCATAAGAAGATAGAGCAATTAGCTAAAAAAGTTCATGAGGATAATTTAAAATTTAATCAAATTATTTGTATCGCCAAAGGTGGATTAAGAGTAGGAGATGTTTTTAGTAGGCTTTTTAATGTCCCTTTAGCTATCTTATCTGTTGAATCTTATCATGGTGATAGTGATGATATTAAAAACCAACAAGGACAGTTTACCTTTTCAAGAGACTTGGCAAAAACTACCCCAAATTTAGGTTCACATGTATTACTGGTTGATGATTTAGCAGATTCTGGAAAAACTTTAATTAAAAGCATTAAATGGTTGGAACATTTTTATGGATTTTATTTAGAAGAAAAAATAAAGACAGCTGTAATTTGGCATAAATCAACCTCAAAATTTAAACCTGATTATTCTGTAGATTATTTAAAAGATTCTCCATGGATACATATGCCTTTTGAGAAATACGAAACTACAAATATAAAAGACTTCAATTTTGAATAATTTTAAAAACTAAATTATTATTTAATTAAACTATCGTTAAATTGATTAGATACTCTTACAAAAGTTGTGCATTTACTAAGCTGTTTCAATGAAGGTGCTCCAACATAAGTACAGCTACTTCTAACGCCACCAAGTATATTTAAAATTGTATCATTAATTTTACCTCGGTACTTTACTCTTACTTTTCTTCCTTCACTACTTCTATAAGATGAAAGTCCACCATAATGTTTTTTATTGGCAACTTCAGAACTAGATCCATAAAACTCAATAAACTTGTTACCATTAGCTTTAACAATTTTACCGTTTCCTTCATCATGTCCTGCTAACATTCCTCCTAGCATAACAAAATCAGCACCACCACCAAAGCCTTTAGCAACATCACCAGGACATGTACATCCACCATCAGCGATTACGTGTGCTCCAAGTCCATGAGCAGCATCGGCACATTCTATAACTGCACTAAGTTGTGGGTAACCAACTCCAGTTTGAATTCTTGTTGTGCAAACACTTCCAGGTCCAATTCCTACTTTAACAATATCAGCACCACTTAGCACTAATTCTTGTGTCATATCAGCAGTTACAACATTTCCTGCTATAATAGTTTTAGTTGGATACTTATCTCTTACTGATTTAACAAAATTTGTAAAATGCTCTGAGTATCCATTTGCAACATCAATACAAATAAATTTAAAAAAACTAAATTCTTTTAATACTTTATCTAAATTTTCAAAATCCTCTTTTTTAATCCCTACACTTAAAGCAATATTTGAATACATTTTTTTTATATACTTATTTTGTTTAATTTTTTTCACATCATGCTGTTTAGTTAAACAAGTTATCATTCCGTGATCATTTAATTTTTCAGCGATACCAAGCTCTCCGACACCATCCATATTCGCTGCCATGATTGGAATACCTGACCATTCATTTTTACTATACTTGAATCTGTATGTTCTTAATAAATTTACGTCTTTTCGACTTTTTAACGTACTTCTTTTAGGTCTGAAAAGTACATCTGAATAATCTAATTTTAACTCTTCCTCAATTCTCACGATGTTTAAGTTATAACCATAAAAATTAATTTCAAATCAATATATGGCCTGTGGATAAGTTTTTTGCTTTCTAATGTCCTGGAAATTCAATTAAATTCTCAACATTGTAATTGTTTTTTATCAAATTATCTGATCCGCCAAGATCAAATAGGTTTATTACAAATATAAATGCTGCAACATTACCTTTTGAAATTTCTACTAATTTTGCTGCAGCTTCAGCAGTACCTCCAGTAGCAATTAGATCATCTATAATCAAAACTTTATCTTTTTCATTTATAGAGTCTTTATGAACTTCAATAGTAGCAGTTCCGTATTCAAGCTCAAAATCTATTGAATGAACATCTGCTGGTAATTTATTTTTTTTTCTAAGCATTATAAAAGGTTTTTTTAGGACAAACGAAACAGCTGACGCAAATACAAAACCTCTGGATTCAATAGCTGCTATTTTTGTAAAATTATACTTTTTTGATCTTTTAATAATTTGATTAATTGTCTCTGCAAACGCATTTTCATCTTTAATTAGTGTAGTGATATCTCTAAATAA
>CACJGD010000026.1 GCA_902592935.1 uncultured Pelagibacteraceae bacterium
ATTCCTTTTTCGGTGGAAGCATTTTTAAATAATGATAAAACTAAAATCTATTCCCAGATAAACCTTCATTTGATGAAATTTAAAATTGAAAATGAATTAATCATTAAAGATGAAAAAAAAATAGGTAAATCTGAGTTTGTGTTTAATAAATTAAAACAAACTGCAGAATATGAAATTGAAAAAAATTATTTTAAGTTTCATATATTTGATAAAAGAGATGATCCGAGTGTAAATTACAATGGGAAAATTAATTTAAAACCTTTTTTTGCTACTTTAGATGTTGATTTAAATGAAATAAACTTAAATTATCTATTTGGCTCTAATGCTATAATTCCACAATTTTTAAAAACAGAAATATTCAATCATAAAAATATTGATTTTAAATTGAATATACACGCAAATAAAATTGATAATAATTTCAATTTTAGAAATATAAATTTAAATTCAAAAATTAGAGAGGGTTTAATTGATACAGATAATACAAAATTTAAATGGAAAAATTTTGTAGATTTTGAATTAACAGAAAGTTTAATTTTTGTTAAAGAGGGCGAACTACTATTGGATGGAAGATTAAGGATAAATGTTAATGATTATACTGAAGTATACAAGTTTTTACTGACTCCAAAAAATTATAGAAATAAAATTACAAAAATTGATTTAAATTTTACTTACAACTTTGATAAAAAAACAGCTGAATTAAAAGATATTAGAATAGATAATAAAATTAATCAAAATGTTAATAAAATTTTGAATAATGTGATTCTTAAAAAAGATGATCTTCAAAACAAAATTTATTTTAAAAATTTATTAAATGAAGCTATTAAGAGCTATGCTGGATAAATCATTTTTTTTGGATTAACTATTTTGTTGTAATCCTTTTCTTTTATCAAACCTGTTTTTAAAGTTTCATACTTTAATGTTGTATTATTTTTAAGTGCAGTTTTAGCAATTTTTGCTGCGTTATCATACCCTATATGAGGAGCTAGAGCGGTAACCAACATTAATGAATTATCTAAATGTTCTTGTATTTTTTTTTTATTAGCTTTAATTCCTTTAACACAATAAATAGCAAAATTTTTTGTGCTATCTGCGATTAAGTCAATTGATTGTAAAATGTTATGAGCAATTAAAGGTTTAAAAACATTTAGCTCAAAATGACCATGTGATCCTGCCATTGTTATTCCATTATGGTTTCCAATTACTTTTACACAAACCATTGTAACAGCTTCACATTGAGTTGGATTTACTTTTCCTGGCATAATAGATGAACCTGGTTCGTTTTCAGGTAAAATTAGCTCTCCATAACCTGCTCTAGGACCAGATCCCAGAAATCGTATATCATTAGATATTTTCATTAGTGCAACCGCACAAGTATTCAGAGCTCCAGAGAAGTTTACAATTGCATCATGAGCAGCAAGCTCAGCAAATTTATTTGGAGCTGGTTTGAATTTAATTTTTGTGTATTTAGTGATTTCTTTTACAATTTTTTTATCGAAATTTTTTTTTGAATTTATTCCAGTACCAACAGCTGTACCACCTTGAGCAAGAAATAGTATTTCTTTCAAAGCATATTCTATTCTTTCAATACTTTTTTTAACTTGAAAATGATATCCTGAAAACTCCTGTCCCAGAGATAATGGAGTTGCATCTTGTAAATGAGTTCTTCCAATTTTTACTATATTTTTAAATTCATTGGACTTTTTTTTTAATTCTTTTTCTAAAATTTTTAAGCTTGGTAGCATTTTAGAAATAGTCTCTTTAGCTACCGAGATATGCATTGCAGTGGGAAATACATCGTTGGTAGATTGAGATTTGTTTACATGATCATTTGGGTGAACAGGTTTTTTAGTTCCCTTTTTTCCACCCAATATTTCAATGGCTCTGTTAGCAATAACTTCATTTACATTCATATTTGTTTGAGTTCCAGAACCTGTTTGCCAAACTTTTAGAGGAAAATTTTCATCTAATTTACCTCTGATTACCTCATCTGATGCTTTGATTATTGCTTTAGAAATTTTGTTATCAATTAATTTATCTTTAGCATGTACTATTGAAGCAGATCTTTTAATAATAGCTATTGATCTAATGATTGAAATATTAACCAAAATTTTACCTATATTAAAAAACTTATTTGATCTTTGAGTAGATGCACCCCAATATTTGTCATTTGGGACATTTATAGTTCCAATACTGTCAAATTCTTTTCTTAATTTCATTGATTAATTTTTAAGTAACAAATAATTATTAACATACAATAAATTTATATAAACATACAGGAGCATTATGTCGAATTTTAGCAAAGTTGGCACTTTCATGAAAACTTTTGGTCAGGAAGTTAAAACTAAACCTTCATTTAGTAGTGATAAAATAAATAAATTAAGGATAGATCTAATAAAAGAGGAATTACAAGAACTTACAGAAGCTATGAATAATAAGGATTTATTAGAAGTAGCTGATGCACTAACAGATATATTGTATGTAACTTATGGAGCAGGGCATGCATTTGGAATTGACTTAGATAAATGTTTTGATGAAGTTCAAAATTCAAATATGAGCAAGTTAGATGAAAATGGCAAACCTATTTACAATGACTCTGGAAAAGTAATGAAAGGCCCTAACTATTTTAAGCCAGATCTTTCTAAATTTATAAACTAGATTTCTAACTTAAAGTCAATAGCAGGAGCGCTATGTGTAATACTACCAACAGAAATTCTATTCACTCCAGTAGATGCAATAGCTTTGACAGTTTTTAAATTAACGTTACCAGAAGCTTCAGTTTCATAAAGTTTTTTTATTATTCTCACACTTTCTCTTAAATTTTTAATACTCATATTATCTAGGAGAACTCTATTAAATTTTAGACCCAAAATTGATTTAAGTTGCTTAATTGTATCAACTTCAACAGTAATTTTTTTTCCTTTTTTATTTTTAATAGCTTTTAAAACCAAACTTTTTAAATCTGAAGCGGCAATATGATTATCTTTAATTAAATATTCATCACTTAAATTAAATCTATGATTTCTACCACCTCCTAATTTAACTGCATATTTTTGTATAACTCTTAAATTTGGGATTGTTTTTCTTGTGCAGCAAATTTTACATTTTTTTCCAACTAATTTAACAAACTCATTTGTTTTAGTAGCTATTCCAGAAATGTGAGCTAAAAAATTTAAAGCAACTCTTTCCGCAATTAAAATATTTTTTGCTTTCCCTTTAATTGAGGCAACTAAAGAACCTTTCTTTACTCTTGAACCATCTTTTTTTTTAATGATGAATTTTATTTTACTATCAATTAATGAAAAGGCTTCTTTAGCAAACAATAATCCTCCAACAATTGCACTTTGATTTGATATTAGTTTAACTGTTATTACGTTATCATTATTAATTAAACCTGAGGTAATATCTCCCGAAGGATAAAGATCTTCATTCAATGCTAGCTTAACAGTACTTTTGATAAATTCTTTGCTTAATTTTATTTTTGACACTTATTTATCTGCCAATAGCTGCCATTCTCTCTACAGAAATTCTGGCTTTCTCAATTGTTTTTTTGTCCATAATTATTTCACCAGTTTCATTCTCTAGACAATCTAATATTTTTGGAAGTGTAATCTTTTTCATATGAGGACACATATTGCATGGTTTAACAAAATCTACATTTGGATTTTCTATTTGAATATTGTCACTCATTGAACATTCTGTAACCATCATTACTTTTTTCGGTTGATTATCTTTTACGTATTTGATCATTCCAGAAGTCGATCCTGCAAAATCACTTGCCTTAATAACATCTGGAGGACATTCTGGGTGTGCTATAATCTTAATTCCTGGATTATTTTTTCTAATGTCATCTATTTCTTTTTTATTAAATTGATCATGAACAATGCAAATTCCTTTCCAAGAAATAATTTCAACATCAGTTTGAGAAGCAACATATTTGGCTAAATAATCGTCAGGCAAAAATATTACTTTTTTAACGCCAAGTGATTTAACTATTTTAACTGCATTAGCAGATGTGCAACATACGTCAGTTTCAGCTTTAACTTCTGCTGAAGTATTGACATAAGATACAACAGGAACTCCGGGATATTTCTCTTTTAACAATCTAACATCTTTACCTGTAATTGATGATGATAAAGAACAGCCAGCGTCCATATCTGGAAGAATAACTTTTTTATCAGGGCTCATTAATTTTGCAGTCTCTGCCATAAAATGAACTCCAGCCATCAAAATAATATCTGCTGAAGTTTTTGAAGCTTCAATTGCTAAGGCTAATGAGTCAGCAGAAAAATCTGCAACACCATGATAGATTTCTGGTGTTTGATAATTGTGAGCCAAGATTACTGCATTTTTTTCTTTTTTTAATTTATTAATTTTATGAATATACGGGGCATGCACTGACCATTCAATTTCAGGCATTACCTTTGAAATTTTTTGATAAATAGGATCTGTTGCTTTACGTACTTCTTGTGTAAATTCCATAACAATTTTTACCAATTTGAATCATAATTGTCATTCATTTATTATGGGACATATCGCGGTCGTGCTGAAATTGGTAGACAGGCACGGTTGAGGGCCGTGTGGACCTAGTCCATGAGAGTTCGAGTCTCTCCGACCGCACCAAAATTAGTAGTATTAATTGATCCAATCTGGTTTTTTAATATTTATTGAAGCTTCTTTGGTTTTAAAATCAACTTTTTCATCAAAATTTTTATCTAAAAATTTGATTAAGGCAAAAGGGTAATCATTTTCAATTAATACCTTACCTATTTCAATTTCATTATTAAAAATACTTTCGCCTCCGTGCAGTTTTCCATTAATTAAATTTATTGGAAACAATCTTTTTGAAAGCTTGTTCTTTAATTTAATTCGCGCTGTATTTTCTTGGCCAACATAACAGCCTTTTTTGAAATCAATTCCATTTAATTCTTCAAAATTACATTCAATACCAAACAATTTATCTTTCAATTTATTTAAATCTTTGGGAACTATTCCAAGGCTATGACTTAATGAATAATAGTCTTTCAGATCTGCTTCTTGAAGATCTAATTTTTTTAAAGATAAATAAAGTTTTTCTAGATTAATAATTAATCTAGCACCCAATTGTTTATTTCTTGGATCTAAAAATATTGGATCTTCTCTATATTTAATTGTGCATCCAAGCTGATCTTTTGCTTCATCAAAAGTTAGGAATTTTTCATGAGAAAATGCTGCTACAACAAATTCATTACTTAAATTAAGAATTTCAACTTTTGATCTTAGTTTATATAAGGACAATTGTTTGAATAAATCCTCTGCCTGAGGTTTTTCACAATCCAAAAGATATCCAGATTTATGTTTTACAATTATAAATTCATATAAAAATTTACCTTGGGGTGTAAGTAATGAACTAAAACAACTATTAACATCGCTTACTTTGTTTATATCGTTACTGATAAGATTTTGAAGAAACTCTTTTGCATCTTCTCCGTTAATATAAAGAATTGCTCTGTCATCTAAAATGTAAACGTTTTTAATATTCATAATTGATTAATTGTAGAATGTAATATAATAACAATTTCTCAAAATGTTAGATCTTATAATTAAAAATGGACAATGTTATATCGATGGTGAGTTAAAAGATGTTGATGTTGCTATAAAAAATGGAAAAATTCAACAGATTGGACAAATTTCAGAAGAAGCCAAAGAGACAATAAATGCAGAAGGTCATACAGTGCTACCTGGTTGCATAGATACTCAAACACATTTTAGAGAGCCAGGATCAACGGATACAGAAGATCTTCATACAGGAAGTAGAGCAGCAATAGCAGGAGGAATAACCAGTGTATTTGAAATGCCTAATACCAATCCACCAACTTCAAATATGAAAGAGTTTCAGAGAAAACTAGATCTCGCTAAAAACAGAATGTATTCTAACTATGCTTTTTATTTTGGAGCAACAGCAGATAATGCGGATGATTTAGCAAGTCTAGAGGGATTAGAAGGGTGTTGTGGAATTAAACTTTTTGCAGGATCTTCCACTGGTAATTTATTAGTTGCTGAAGAAGACGATATTGATAAAGTTTTTCAAAATGCTTCAAAAGTAGTAGCGGTTCATTCTGAGGATGAAGCAATTTTAAAAGTTAATAAGAAATTAATAAAAGAGGGGGATGTTCATACTCATCCAGTATGGAGAAGTGCAGAATGTGCAATAGCATCTACTAGAAGAATTGTTCGAATTGCAGAAAAGCATAATAAAAAAGCTCATGTGCTTCATATTACAACAAAAGAAGAAATTGATTTTCTATCACAACACAAAGGAAACATTACATTTGAGATTACCCCTCAACATTTAACTCTTTATGCACCAGATTGTTATGACAAGCTTGGAACTTATGCTCAGATGAATCCACCATTAAGAGATAAATCTCATTATGATAGATTATGGTATGGGGTCAGAAATAACTTTAATGATACGATTGGATCTGATCACGCTCCTCATTTAAAAGAAAATAAAGACAATGTATATCCCAACACTCCATCTGGAATGCCAGGAGTTCAGACTTTAATGCCTGTAATGTTAAATCACATAAATGATGGAAAATTATCTCTTAACCAATTAATGAACTTTGTTTGTGAAAATCCAGTTAAGATTTTTGGAATTAAAAACAAAGGATTTATTAGAGAGGGTTATGATGCAGACTTTACTATTGTTGATATGAACAAAACTATTGAGATTAAAAATGAAAATATCGAGAGTAAATGTAAATGGTCTCCATTTAATGGATTTAAATTTAAGGGAACACCCACCCATACGATTATTGCAGGAAAAATTAAAATGCAGTATGGAAAAATTTTAGGTAATCCTGACGGTACACCTTTACAGTTTAGCTAAGTTTTCCAGTAAAACTATTTACTAAAATTATACCTATCACAATTAAGAATAGTCCCATTATTGCTTGCCAAGCCAAAGTTTGTTTAAAAAATATATATCCTAGGATTGCGATAGTAAAAATTCCAAGACCACTCCATGTTGCATACATAATAGCGATAGGAATCTTGTCTGCTACAAAAGTTAAAAGATAGAAAGCACAAAGATAAAAGAATGCAAGAGCAGCAGTTGGGATTAGTTTTGTAAAATTTTGAGTTACAGGTAACAACATTGTACCAGCAACTTCAAAAAATACTGCACCTGCAAGAAATAAATATGTTTTAACCATTGTTTAAAATTTTGTGATTAACTAAATCCTCAGTGATTTCTGTTAGAATTGCAGGATCATCTATTGTAGGCGGCACTTTGTAATCAACACCGTCTGCAATTTTTCTTATTGTTCCTCTCAAAATTTTTCCTGATCTTGTTTTTGGTAATCTTTTAATAACAATCACTACTTTAAATGCAGCAACTGGTCCAATTTTATCTCTAACCATTTGAACACATTCTCTAGATATAGTGTCATTTTCTCTATCAACACCTGATTTTAAAACTACTAGACCAATAGGCAATTGACCTTTTAATTTATCTG
Organism: uncultured Pelagibacteraceae bacterium; assembly: GCA_902592935.1. Taxonomy (GTDB): domain Bacteria; phylum Pseudomonadota; class Alphaproteobacteria; order Pelagibacterales; family Pelagibacteraceae; genus Pelagibacter. The sequence goes on from CACJGD010000026.1 coordinate 7,500, forward strand.
CAATTCCAAGTACTGCACATTCTGCAACAGATTGATGTTCTGATAAAACTTCTTCAATAGCACCTGTAGATAATCTGTGACCCGCTACATTTATGATGTCATCAGTTCTAGACATTATCCAAATATAACCATCATCATCGATGTGACCCGCGTCATAGGTTTGGTAATATCCTTCGTAATTAGACATATAGTTTTCTTTATACCGTTCATCAGCATTCCATAATGTTGGGAATGTTCCTGGAGGCAAAGGTAGTTTTACAACAATATCTCCCATTTCATTTGGTTTTGCTAATGATTGATCTGGCTTAATGATTTTTACATCATAACCAGGTACAGCTTTACAGGCTGAACCATATTTTGTTTCCATCATTTCAATTCCAGTGCAATTTGAGCTAATTGCCCAACTAGTCTCTGTTTGCCACCAATGATCAATAACTGGAACTTTAAGTAAATTCTCAGCCCACTTTATAGTATCTGGATCAGCTCTCTCTCCAGCAAGAAATAAACTTTTAAAACTGCTTAGATCATATTTTGAGAAAAATTTACCCTCAGGATCTTCTTTCTTTATCGCCCTAAAAGCTGTTGGAGCTGTAAAAAGAGATTTTACTTTATAGTCTGATATGATTTTCCAGAAAGCCCCAGCATCTGGAGTTCCAACTGGCTTACCCTCAAACAAAACTGTGGTGCATCCTTTAAATAAAGGAGCGTAGACAATATAAGAGTGCCCAACAATCCAACCAATATCACTTGCAGACCACCAAATATCATCTGCATCAATGTTATATATATTTTTCATAGTCCATTTGAGAGCAACAATATGACCTCCAATGTCCCTTACAATGCCTTTGGGGGTTCCTGTAGTTCCTGATGTATATAAAATATAAGCAAACTCATTTGAGTTCATTTCAACACAGTCAACATCTTGAGCATTAGATATAACCTCTTCCCAGCTAACCTCATTTGGAGCATTTAGTTGTACCTCATTTCC
>CACJGD010000027.1 GCA_902592935.1 uncultured Pelagibacteraceae bacterium
TCTTTGGAATGAAATAATTGTAAAAAAATTTTCATCTAAAATAAAAATTGATGAGCAAGATCTAAAAAGAAAAATTGAGAAAAATAAAAATATAAAAAATAAGTCATACTTAATGTCAGAAATATTTTTTGAGGTTAGCAGCACTAGTGATATTGAAAAAATATATGAGGAAATAAAAAATACAATTAATAATAAAGGTTTTGAAAACGCTGCACTTAAGTACAGTATATCAGAGACTTCAAATTTAGGTGGTAAATTAAATTGGATAAAAGAAACTTCATTAAATAAGTCTATAAAAAAAGTTTTAGAAAATAAAAAGGTTAATGAAATTACAGACCCTATAGCTTTACCTGGAGGATTTTTAATTCTTAAAATTAATGATATTAAAATAATTGAAACAAAAAAAGATTTAGAAGTAGAATTAAATAAGACAATAAGAGAAATAAAAAATAACCAATTAACTCAATTTTCAAATATTTATTTTAATAAAGTAAAAAAAGATGTTCAAATAAATGAGTTATAAACCAATTTTATTAGTAGCTGGAGAACCAAATAGCATTTTTTTAGAGATTTTTTTTAAATCAACAAAAAAATTAAAATTTAAAAATCCACTAATTTTAATAGCTTCACTAAAACTTATAAAATTACAAATGAAAAAATTAAAAATAAATAGAAAAATTAAAATATTAGATTTTGAAAACCTTCTTAATAAAAAATTAGATAATAAATCTCTAAATGTTTTAAATGTAGACTATGATACAGAGCATGCCTTTGAAAAAATTTCCTCTAAATCAAATAAATATATTGCTAGCTGTTTTGATCTTGCATTCAAAATTATAAAAAAATATAAAATAAAAAAATTTATTAACGGCCCTATTGTAAAAAAAACTTTTTTAAATAAAAATTATTTAGGAATTACTGAATTTATCTCACAAAAATTTAAAATTAAAAAAAATGCGATGCTTATTTATAATAAAAAATTATCTGTATGCCCTGTTACAACACATCTACCAATTAATTCTGTTGCTAATAAAATAAATAAAAAAGTTATTATTGAAAAAATACAATTAATTAACCAATTTTATAATACAATATTTAAATTCAAACCTAAAATTGCTGTTTTGGGCCTTAATCCTCACTGTGAAAGTATTAAAAAATTTAACGAGGATGAAATGATAATTAAACCTGCAATAGTTTTTTTAAAAAAAAAAAAATTTAGAGTGTCTGGGCCATACCCAGCAGACACAATTTTTTTAAAAAAAAATAGAGAGAACTTTGATGTAATTTTGGGAATGTATCATGATCAAGTTTTAACCCCTATTAAAACTTTATATGAATACGATGCAATAAATATCACTCTTGGTTTACCTTTTTTAAGAGTGTCTCCAGATCATGGACCTAATGAAAAAATGGTTGGTAAAAATAAATCAAACCCCTTAAGCTTAATTAATTCAATTTCATTTTTGGATAAAAATTGATTAAAGCAAAAAAAAGTCTAGGTCAAAATTTCTTAATTGATAATAATATTTTAGATAAAATTGTAAATGCCGCTCCAATAGAAAATAAAAATGTAATTGAAATTGGACCTGGAACTGGAAAACTAACATCGTTTATTCTAAAAAAAAAACCAAAAAAATTAACAGTAATCGAAAAAGATAATTATCTTGCAAAAAATTTGGAAAATGATTTTAAAAAAAAAATAAATATAATTAATGATGATATTCTTGATGTAGATGAAACAAAACTATTCAAAGAAAAAGCTATAGTATTTGGTAATTTACCCTACAATATTTCAACAGAAATTCTTAGTAAATGGATAATAAATATAAAAGATAATTTTTGGTTTGAATGTCTAGTTTTAATGTTCCAGAAAGAGGTTGCTGATAGAATAATTGCAGAATTTAATACTTCTAGTTATGGTAGATTATCAATTATTTGTAACTGGAAACTAAATATAAAAAAAATTTGTGATATTAAACCTGAAGCATTTTCTCCAAAACCTAAAATAGATAGCTCTTTATTGTTTTTTTACCCAAAAAAAAACTTTGTAAAAATTAAAGATCCAAATAACTTAGAAAAAGTTACAAGAATTTTTTTTAATCAAAGAAGAAAGATGTTAAAGAAACCCTTTAATCAACTTTTTAATGGAGATCAAAGAATTTTGAATAAACTTAAAATTGATTTAAATTTAAGACCTCAAAACTTAAGTTTAGAAAAGTATTATGAATTAGTATCAGAATATGAAAATTTAAGAAGTTAGTTTATCAATATGATCTCTTATATAATCCATATCATAATCTTTTGAACCGTTATTTATTACTGCATCAATCAAATTTGAAATTTTTAAATAACATTCATTTAAATCATTATTAATAACGGCATAATCATAATTTATCCAATGCAACACATCTCTTTCAAATTGATTCATTCTTTCTTCGGCTACTAATTTGTCACTAACATGTCTTTTGGACAATCTCTCAAACAAAACTTCTTTACTTGGAGGAAGTATAAAAAATGTTATCAGTTTATAATCTAATTTTTTATTCTTTATTTGATCGGCACCCTGCCAATCAATATCAAAAAGAACATTTTTACCTTTGTTAAGTTTGTCAATAACCGGTGTTCGGGTTGTACCATAAAAGTTATTAAAAACTTTTGCATATTCAAGAAACTCCTCATTTTTAATTAATCTTTTAAATTCTAACTCATTAACAAAATAATAATCTTCATTTTGGTTTTCATTTTGCCTAGGTTGCCTGGTTGTATGTGAGATTGAAATTTCAAAATTATCTTTTTCAGATAATTTTTTAACTAGAGTAGTTTTACCAGCTCCTGAAGGAGATGATAAAATGATCATTACCCCATCTTTTTCTGAGGGCATTAAAATTTCTAGTTAGCTTTACCTTCGATAAATTTAACTGCATCACCTACAGTTAAAATTTTCTCAGCTTCACTATCTGAAATCTCAGATCCAAATTCTTCTTCAAAAGCCATCACCAATTCAACGGTATCTAAACTATCGGCTCCTAAATCATCTATGAAACTTGATTCTTCAGTTACTTTTGCCTCATCGATACCTAAGTGATCTGCTACAATTTTTTTTACTTTGCTTGAAACGTCTTCTGACATATTGATCCTTTTCGTTATCAATTCTTAATAGTTTAAAAACCTATTTTGTCAAGCCATATACATGCCTCCATTAACATGCAAGGTTTCACCATTTATATAACTTGATTGATCAGAACACAAAAAAAGTACTGCATTTGCAATATCATCTGGCTCTCCTAGACGAGCTGAAGGAATTTTTGATATTATAGCCTCTTTAAATTTGTCATCTAATTTGTCAGTCATAGCAGTTCTAATAAATCCTGGTGATATACAATTTATATTTATATTTTTCTTAGCATATTCTATTGCTAAACTCTTTGACATTGCAATTATGCCTGCTTTTGATGCAGTGTAATTAGCCTGACCTAGATTTCCTGTATGACCAACAACAGATGTAATATTAACAATCTTTCCAGATTTGTTTTTAAGCATTTTTTTAATAGCAAATTTACTAATTAGAAAAGTTGACGTTAAATTAATATCAATTACTTTTTGCCATTCTTCCAAGCTCATTCTTATTGCTAAGTTATCTTGAGCTATACCAGCATTATTAACTATGCAATCTAAATTCCCACCAAGTTCTTTTGTTGCTTTTTCTACAAACTCATCAATTTTTTCAATTTGAGAAATATCAAACTTTAATATTTTTATATTTTTAAATTTATTTTTTATCTCATCGAGTTTTTCAACTCTCGTACCTGAGGCCAATATATTTGCTCCAGCTTGATTTAATTTTTCAATTATTGAATTACCAATTCCGCCTGAAGCACCAGTGACAATAATTTTTTTCCCATTTAAATCTATCATATTTTTAGACTCTCAATATCATTTTGACAATTAATTGTATCTATTTTTACATCTCTATTTATTCTTTTTACCAAACCTGACAAAACTTTCCCAGGTCCAATTTCTATAAAGTGATTTACCTCGTTTTCTATCATTTTAATCACACTTTCTCTCCATCTAACTCTATTCTCTATTTGCTTAATTAAAAGACTTTTTAGCTCATCTGTACCTTTAATTTCATTTGCAGTCACATTTGAAATTAATTTATTTTGCCCTTCTTTAAAATTAAGTTTATTTAACTCATCTTCCATTATTTTCGTAGCATTTTTCATTAAATCACAGTGGAAAGGTGCGCTTACTGGAAGTTTAATATTTTTTATTGAATTATCCTTTAAAATTTTTATTAATTTTTCTAAATCCTCAGTTTTTCCACTTAAAACCATTTGACCTTCAGAATTATCATTTGCAATTTGTGCTTTTAAGTTTTGTTTATTTTCTATTAAAATTTTTTCAATTATATCAACAGTTGAGCCTAATACTGCAAGCATTCCACCCTGTCCCTTGGGCATAGAGTGTTGCATAGCATCTCCTCTGATTCTTAATATTTTTAAAGTCTCAGAAAAATCCAAATATCCTGCGCATGACAAAGCTGAATATTCACCTAATGAGTGTCCAGCAAAATATTTTGCTTTATTTAAATCTAAATCAAATTCAATTTTCATTACATTGAATATTGAATAACTAATTAAAAATATTGCTGGCTGTGTATTGAATGTCAGGTCTAACTCTTCTTTTGGTCCATCTAGTATGAGCCTAGATATAGAAAAATTTAGAATATCATCAGCCTCTCTGAATAGGTTTTTAACCATATCAAATTTATCGTAAAACTCTTTTCCCATACCTACTATTTGAGATCCTTGACCTGGAAAAATTACTGAAAACATATAAAAAAAACTAATATTTTTGCCTTTTTAACTATTGTAATTGAACTTTTATAATAGTATATCCTCACTTTTTATTAAAGAAGTTAAATGAATTTATACGAACACACTATTATTGCTAGGCAAGATACTTCACCAAGTGAATTAAAGCAACTTACAGAGAAATATTCTAAAATTGTTGAAAAAAATGATGGTGAGGTTGTTAAAACTGAAAACTGGGGTCTGCTAAACTTATCTTATTTAATTAAAAAAAATAAAAAAGGAAGTTACATACATTTTAAAATAAAAGGTAAGGGTAATGTAATTAATGAGCTAGAAAAAAATGAAGCTATTGATAAAAAATTGCTTAGATATTTAACAGTTAGAGTAAAAAAATTTGATTTAGAAACAAACTATTTTGGAAAAAAAGAAGATAGTGAAAAGAAAGAAAGTGCTAAAAACTAATGCCAAAAAGACAAAGCGGTAATAAAAAAGGGAAACAAAGCAATTTTGCAAAATTAAGCATTTTTCAACCAAACAAGTATAAATTTAAAAAAACTTGTCCATTATCGGCCAAAGGTGCGCCAGAAGTTGATTATAAAAATATAAAACTTTTAAAAAAATATATATCTGAGAATGGTAAAATTTTACCTTCTAGAATTACAAATGTTTCACAAAAAAAACAAAGAGAACTATCTCTATCAGTCAAGAGAGCCAGAAATTTAGCATTAATATAAAATGAAAGTAATTTTATTAGAAAACGTTAAAAGAATTGGATCTATAGGCGAAGTGATAGATGTAAAAAGAGGTTTTGCTAGAAATTTTTTAATAGCTAATAAAAAAGCTCTTTATGCTTCAAAAGAAAATATAAAAGAAGTTGAAAAAATTAAAGCTGAATTATCCAAAAAAGATAACGAAAAGAAAAAAGAGGCATATCAAATATCGGAGCGAATTAATGGACAAGAATATTTAGTAAAAAAACTAAGTACAGAAAATAATGAACTGTATGGGTCTGTTAAACCAACCGAAATTTCAAAACTCATTCAAGAGGAAAACAAAATAGATATCAAACCTTCTATGATACAACCAGTTGAAGAAATAAAAGCTTTAGGAAAGTTTAAAGTAAGAATTTCTTTACACTCTGAAGTTGATGCTGAAATTACTATCAATGTTTCTTCAGCCGATACAATTCAATAATTATACATTCTTTTCCCCAGCACCAATTTACAATTTGATTTAGTTATTTTTCATGTAAATTTATTTTAATGGAAAACAACTTAAGTATAGTCAAAGATCAATTTAAAGAATTACCTAATAACATTGAAGCTGAACAAGCTGTGATAGGATCTATTCTAGTAAGCAACGAGATATTTGATGAGATAAATACTATTATTGAGGCTTTAAATTTTTATGACCCAATGCATCAAAAAATATTTGAGGCAATAGAAAGTCTTATCTATAAAGGAATGCTAGCTAACCCAATTACGTTAAAAAATTATTTTGAAGATGAGAAAGATGATCTAAATGTGCCTGAATACTTAGTAAAGGTAACTAAATTTTCTACGTCAGTAAGGCAAGCTCTAGAATATTCAAAAATTATCTACGATATGTTTGTTAGAAGGGAATTAATAAAAATTTCTGAACAAACAGTTGATGATGTAAAATCAAATGATCTAGAAACAAATGGGCAAAATATTATTGAAAAAACTGAAAAATCATTATTTGATTTAGCTGAGAAAGGTTCCTTTAATTCAAATATAATTAAGTTTGACGAAGCAATGAAGCAAACTATTGATATGGCATCAGCTGCCTATAAAACTGAAGGTGGTATTGTAGGTGTTCCAACAGGACTTCGAGATTTAGATTATAAGCTTGGAGGTTTGCATCAATCTGATTTAATTATTATAGCTGGACGTCCTTCAATGGGTAAAACATCTTTAGCAACAAATATTGCATTTAATGCAGCAAAAAATTTACAAGATAGTGGTAAAAAATCTTCAATTGCATTTTTTTCACTCGAGATGTCATCGGAACAACTTTCAACTAGAATAATTTCTGAACAGGCAAGAATTAGCTCAAATGATATTAGACAAGGTAGAATTTCTGATGAACAATTTGATAAATTTTTAGAAACCTCTAAAGATATAGCTGACTTACCACTCTTCATAGATGAAACACCTGCAATAAGTATTGCTGCTATGAGTAATAGAGCGAGGAGAATAAAAAGACGAAGTGGCTTAGATATGATTGTGGTTGACTATATACAATTAATGAGAGGGATCACTACTAATAAAGATGGTAGGGTCCAAGAAATTTCTCAAATTACTCAGGGACTAAAAGCAATTGCTAAAGAACTTTCTGTTCCTGTCGTAGCTCTTTCACAATTATCTAGACAAGTTGAACAAAGAGACGATCATAAGCCCCAATTGGCAGACTTAAGAGAATCTGGATCTATTGAACAAGATGCTGATGTAGTGATGTTTGTCTATAGAGAAGGATATTATTTACAACGAAAAGAACCTAGGCCCGCAACTGTAGAACACGCTGAGTGGCAAGCAAAAATGAACGAAGTCGCGCACCTAGCGCAAATTATAATTCAAAAACAACGTCATGGTCCTATTGGTAATGTAACTCTTGAATTTGAGGAAAGATTTACAAAATTTAAGGATACTCAATTAAGTTAAATTCCAATATAAAGAGCTTGAATGATAGCTCATTTTTATCAAAACAATATCCTTAAAAAACCTAAAGCAATATTTGTATTGTTAATTATTGCTATTTTAAGTTTTGGCTACTATTCGAAAGATTTTAGATTAGATGCATCATCTGAAACTCTATTAATAGAAGGTGATCCAGATTTAATTTATTTGAGAGAAATTTCTGAAAGATATGGATCTAAAGAATTTTTAATAATTACTTATACACCTAATGAGGGAATGGTAACAGACTCATCAATTAATAATCTGTTGAGCTTAAAGTATAAAATTCAAAGCCTAAACTGGGTTCATAGTGTGATTACATTGTTAGACATTCCTCTTTTAAGTAATTCAAACGCACCACTTCAAGAAAGACTAGAAAGCTTTAAAACTCTTAAAGACGAGGATGTTGATAAAGATCGAGGTTTTAAAGAAATTTTGAATAGTCCTGTTTTTAGAAATTTTGTTATTAGCGAAGATG
>CACJGD010000028.1 GCA_902592935.1 uncultured Pelagibacteraceae bacterium
TTTAGATCAAGATCTTTGATAATAAAAAATCTTGAAAAAGCAAATATTAATAAAAATTTAAACTATAAAAAAATATCCTCTGAAGTTTTTGGAAATTATGGACGTATATTTGGGGAGTATATTCATTTAAAAAATTTTAGAAACGACAAATTAGATGAATATATTTCATTTGAAGGTTTAGAATATCTTGAAGATATTAAAAAGAATAAAAAAAAAGTTGTATTTATATCTGGGCACTTTAGTAATTTTGAGTTAATGGCAATGCAAATTGAAAAGGTTGGAATAGATTGTGCTGCAATTTATCGACCTTTAAATAATCCATATTTAAATAAAGTAATGGAAGAAATCAGAATAAATTATATTTGTAAAAAACAAATCAAAAAAGGAAGGGCGGGAACTAGAGAAATAATTAAGTATATGAATGAAGGAACTTCGATTGCTCTTATGATTGATCAAAGAGTTCGAGAGGGAGAAAAAATTTCCTTTTTTAATGAATTAGCAACTACAACTACAATTCCAGCACAACTTATAAAAAAATATGAATGCGAGGTTGTCCCTATTTATATTGAAAGAAATGATTCTAATCATTTCAAAATGTATATTTCAAAACCAATAAAATTAGATAAATCTAAAAGTATTTACGAAATAACTTCTTATTTAAATAAAATTCTTGAAAAAATGATACTAAAAAATATTGGTCAGTGGATTTGGACGCACGACCGTTGGAAAAACTAATTTATAATATTATTTTTTAGTATTTTCTCTTTCAATTGAAGCCTCAATATATGAGAAATAGGCTTCTTGCTTATTAACATTCCAATAGTTTAAATTTTCAATTAATATTTTTTTTCCTGAAACAGCACAAATTACATGATCACCCTCTTCGATAATTTTAAAGTTGTTTGGAAGATATTTTAATTTTGCTAATTTATTATTCATTTAAAAGATATATAAATAATAATATGAAAATTGCAATTCTTGGAAGCGGAGGTAGAGAACACGCTATTGCTTTTTCGTTATCAAAATCAAAAAAAATAAAAAAAATTTATTGTATTCCAGGTAATGCAGGTACATCACAAATTGCAGAAAATATTTCTTTAAATTTAGATAACTTTGAGAAAATTTATAAATATATTTATAAAGAACAAATTGATCTAGTGGTAATTGGGCCTGAGGAACCATTAGTAAATGGAGTTGTCGATTATTTAGAAAAAAAAAATATTAAAGTTTTTGGCCCCAATAAAATTGCTTCTCAGTTAGAAGGTTCTAAAACTTTTACAAAAAACTTGTGTAAAAAATACAATATACCTACCGCAGCTTTTGGGATATGTGAAAATAAAAAAGATTCATTAAAATTTATTAACGATGCAAAGCATCCTATAGTTATTAAAGCAGATAATCTAGCAGCTGGAAAAGGTGTTTATATTTGTAAAAATAAAGAAGAGTCTTATTTAGCAGTAAACGAAATATTTGATGGAAAATTTGGTAAGGCAGAAAAAATTTTATTTGAAGAATTTTTAACAGGTGAGGAAATGAGTTATTTTATTATAAGTGATGGAAAAAGTATTAAAAATTTTGGAACAGCTCAAGATCATAAGAGAGTTAATGAGGGTGATACAGGCAAGAATACAGGAGGTATGGGAGCTTATTCTCCATCAAGATTAATCTCTAATAAATTGGATGATAAAATTCTAAATAAAATAATTAAACCTACTTTAAAAGGACTTGAGGAAATGGGTACAAGTTATAAAGGATTTTTGTATGCTGGCCTCATGATTATGAATGATGAACCATATTTAATTGAATATAATGTGAGGATGGGTGACCCTGAGTGTCAAACCATATTACCTAGACTCAATACTGATCTTCTAGAAATATTTATTTCATGCATGCATGAAAAACTAAATCAAATTGAAATTAAATGGACCAGTAAAAAAAGTTTGTGTGTTGTATTGTGTTCAAAAGGATATCCTGAAGAATATGAAAAAAACATTGAAATAACTAATTTCAATAAACTTAATTTAAACGATTATAATTTTTTGTTTCATGCGGGAACAAAATTATCTGAAAATAAAATTTTTGCGATTGGCGGTAGGGTATTAAATTTTACTTCTCTTTCAGATTACTTTTTTGAAGCTAGAGAAAATATTCATAAAAATTTACAAAAATTAGAGTGGAATAAAGGTTTTTATAGAAAAGATATCGCTCATAAAGTCATAGAAAAATGAGAATCATCTCTGGACAATTTAAAGGCAAAAAAATTTTAGAACCCAGAGATACTAAAACTAGACCGCTAAAAGACCTTACTAAAGAATCAATTTTTAATATTATTAATCATTCAAATAAATTTTCCGTTGATATAAAAAAATCAAAAATTTTAGATCTATTTTCAGGCACAGGTTCATTTGGAATAGAATGCTTATCGAGAGAAGCAAAAGAAGTAATTTTTGTAGAAAATTATAGTGGTGTCTTGCCGATCTTAAAAAAAAATTTATTTAACTTAAAATTTTTAGATAACTACTTAATTATAGAAAAGAATATTTTAAATGATTTTGATTTCAAAATTTTTAAAGAAAAATTTGATATAATTTTTATAGATCCTCCATACAAAGAAAATGATTTAACCAAGGTATTAATATCCATTTTAGAGAATAAAGTATTAAAAAAAGAGGGTATTATAATCATTCATAGACACAAAGAACAAAAAGATATTTTTCCAGATTTCTTTAAAATTATTGAAGAAAAAAAATATGGCAAATCCAAAATTATTTTTGGATCTTATTATTGAATTAAAATTTTTTTAGTCTCTTTTTTGATAAGTTCTACAGCTGGTTGGTCGAAAGGATTTATTTTTAAAGCTTTACCAACTAAAATCGTTTCTAGTATAAAAAATGTAAAAAGTTCCCCTAAAGTCTGCTCATCTCTCTTATTAATCTCAAAACTCCTAAAGGGAATTTTTTTTTTTCTAAAAATATTTTCTGTAGCTTTTTTTTGAGAAAAAATTATTTTAGCAAAGTCTTTATTTTTCAAATAACTTTTACTTTGAAGTATTTTTTTATTAATAATTTTTTCAGGCTGATTTTCTTTAACGTGAAAAAACGTAAAAAAATTATTTTTAAAACCATCTAAATATAGTTGCATTACACTGTGATTATCTTTTGGCATATTCGATACTATAGGTAAAAGTCCAAGATTTTTTTTACCTAAACTTTCTGCTACTAATTGTTGATACCAATTAAATAGATTGTTAGATTTTTCATCATAATTAATAATTATAGAATTAAATTTCTTATTTTTAAGAAAATGTATAATTGATCCCACATTCATTATTAAATTATTCACGAAATTTTTATTTTTCATAAGATTGTTTAATTGTTTAAATTTTCTAAAATTTAAACCCATTAATTCCGCAGGTAACATCCCAACCTCAGATAAAACTGAGTATCTACCACCTATATAGTTATTATGCTCTACTACTTCAACTTTTAACTTGTTTGCAAGATTATAAAGATAACTATTTTTATTTTCTGTTATAAATAAATTTTTATCTTTTTTTTTTATAAGTACATTAGCATTTAATATGGTTTCAATAGTATTTCCTGACTTAGAAATAATTAAATTATTATAAAAATTTTTTGAATGATCATTTTTTTTTGCATATAGATTTTCAATAAAATGAAATTTTTTTTTAATTTTTTTATTTAAAAAATCATATATTGCATGGGCTCCTAAAATAGAACCTCCCATGCCAATAATTCTATAATCTAATTTTTTATTAAAAAACTTGAAAATTTTTTTGCTATAACTATTTCTGTAACTAATGCTTAATGATTGAATGACCTGACTATTTTCATTTAAAATAAATTTTAATATTTTTTTTACTAACTTATTTTTTTTTTTTATTTGAAAATTTTTAAAGCCAATATTTTTTGTTAACATTAGTTTTTTATAATTTTATCTAAAATTGACTTTTCTAAACCCTTTTCGATTTCTCCATCCTGATCACTTTGGTCACTATTATTTTCATTAGTTATAATCAAAGTTTCTAGACTTTTAACAGTTTCTTGATCATCAATATTTTTTGCTTTTGGCTTTGGTAACTCATTATAATCTGGCGGTATTGAAAGTGGAGATTTTTTTTCTACTAAAAATTCTTCGGAACTATTTTTTCTATCTGGGTCAAATGCTTTTTGAACAGTACCACAACTATTTAAAAAGAAGCTAAGAAGAGTGATAACAAACAAGATTTTCATTTTAATTATCATTTTTTTTATTTTTACCAATAAGCTCCAAAATTATCATACCTATAACACCAAACGTTATGAATATATCTGATACATTAAAAATAAACCAATGTAAATTTCCTATATGAAAATCAATAAAATCTGGAACAGCTTTGTATAATATTCGATCATATAAATTACCTAAAGCTCCCCCTAAAATCATTAATAAAGTATATTTTTCAATTCCTTTAGTTCTTAGAATTAAAAATAAAATAATTAAAATGATAAATGAAATTAATATTGTCAAAAAATTATAAAATGTTTCTTGATTAAAGGACAGAAGACCAAAAGCTATTCCTTTATTCCAAATCAAATTTATATTTAAAAACTTTGAGGAAAATATTTCAGATCCAAAAAATTTTTTATCTAGATGAATTACATAAATTTTAGAAATTCTATCAAATAAAAAAATCGATAAAACTAAAAATAAATTAACTAAAAAATTTTTATTTAAATTTTTTAAAATCATTTAGAATGTCTTGGACAAGAGACCTCATTTATTTTCCAACAAATTGGACATTTAAATCCTTTTGCTTTACTAGTAACAGCAGTTGTTTCAATATCATCTATATATTCAAGCTCAGCTTTGGATGTAATACAAAGTTCAGAAAAATCTATATTTTCTGTAAGATCCTTTAATTTCTGATTTAATTTTATTTTTAAATCTGCTTCTAAACTTGATCCTATCTCTTTACTAGCTCTTTTTTCCTCAATACTTATGTTGCAAATATTTCGAATTTTAATTAACTCAATCCATTTTTCATTAAGTTTTTCATTCTTTAATTTATCAGGAAAGTTTAAGAATTTTTCAAGATGAATACTGTTTTTATCTTTAAAAAGTAATTTAAAAATTTCTTCAGTTGTAAAAGATAATATTGGAGCAAACCACTTTAATAAAGAATTTAAAATTATATTAAGTAACATTATTGTTGATTTTCTCTTCTGTGAGTCTTTAGGATCACAATAAAGACTGTCTTTTCTTATATCAAAGTAAAATGCAGATAAATCAACAGTGCAAAAATTAAGAAGTTCTTTATATAAGTTATGAAAATCATAATTTTTAAAATATTTATGAAACTTTTCATTAAGAGAATAAATTCTGTGGAGCATTAATTGCTCTAATTCAGGTAATTTAGTAAGATCAATTTTTTCAAAATTTATATTCTCGTAATTATCGTTTATATTTCCAAGTAAATATCTGAAAGTATTTCTAATTTTCCTATATGATTCTGCATGTTGATCTAAAATTGAATAATCTATTCTTAAATCTTCTGCGTAATTCGATGATGCTACCCAAATTCTCAAAATATCAGCACCATACTTTTTCAAAATATCCTCAGGTGCAATTACATTTCCTAAAGATTTTGACATTTTCAAACCTTTTCCGTCTACTACAAAACCATGAGATAAAATAGATTCGAATGGAGCTTTATCTCTTGTTCCGCAAGATTCTAATAATGATGAATGAAACCAGCCTCTATGTTGATCTGAACCCTCTAAATACATTGATGCTGGCCATTTTAAGTCCTCTCTTTTTTCTAAGACAAAAGAATGAGTTGAGCCACTATCAAACCATACCTCAACAATATCACTTAATTTTTCATAATCTTCAGCTTTATAATTTTTTCCTAAAAATCTTTGAGGATCATCTGAAAACCAACAGTCCGAGCCCTCTTCCTGATAAATTGATGCTATATTTTCAATAATCTCGTCATCTACTAAAATTTTTTTTGTTTTTTTATTAACAAAAATTGGCAGAGGTACCCCCCAAACTCTTTGTCTCGAAACACACCAGTCAGGTCTTGTTTCAATCATTGATTTTAATCTTTCTTTACCTTTGCTTGGATAAAAAGTGGTTTCATCAATAGCTTTTAATGCTTTGTCTCTTAATTTATGACTTTCCATTGAAATAAACCATTGTGGTGTAGCTCTATGAACAAGTGGAGCCTTAGATCTCCATGAATGTGGGTATGAATGAATCAACACTCCATTAAATAATAAATTTTTTTGCTTTTTAAGTTTTTCAATTACAATAGGATTTGCCTTAAAAATATGAATACCTTCAAATAATTTAACATTGTTTGTATATCTTCCATCTCCATCTACAGTTTCAATAGCTTTAATATTGTTGTTCAAGCATAAATTAAAGTCATCAGGCCCATGACTTGGTGCACAATGAACAATTCCAGTTCCTTGCTCAGTTGTTACAAATCTAGCTTCAAGCATTGGAATATCATAATCATAACCAAGATTTAAAAATGGGTGGCTACAAATAGTTTTATTAAATTCTTTACCTTTAAATTTATGAATTTTTTTATAATTTTTTAATTCACACTCTTTTATAACTGAATCTAGCAAAGCATCAGCGATAACAATTTTTCTATTTTTAAAATCACCTTCGTCACTTATTTCTAATATGGCATACTCAAGAGACTCATTAAATGCTAGAGCTTTATTTGCTGGTATTGTCCATGGTGTTGTTGTCCAAATAACTATTTCACTTCCAACTAGATCTTTCAAATTAGATGATTTAACTTTAAATGATGTATAAATTGTATCTGATTTATGATCTTGATATTCTACCTCAGCATCGGCAAGTGCAGTCTTCTCAACTGTGGACCATAAAACTGGTTTAAAGCCTCTATATAAGCTTCCTTCTTTTAAAAATTTACCAAGCTCTCTAACTATTTGTGCTTCTGCATCAAAGCTCATAGTTGAGTAATAATTTTCCCAATCCCCAACAACACCTAATCTTTTAAATTGACTTTTATGAACTTCAATCCATTTCTCAGCAAATGTTCTGCATTCCTTTCTAAACTCAACTATTGGAACCTCATTTTTATTTTTTTTATTTTTTTTATACTGTTCCTCAATTTTCCACTCAATAGGTAAGCCGTGACAATCCCAACCTGGGACATAAATAGAGTCTTTTCCATCCATTTGATGAAATTTTACAATTATATCTTTGAGAATTTTATTAAGAGCTGTTCCCATATGTATATTTCCATTTGCATAAGGAGGTCCGTCATGAAGAACAAATTTTTCTCTTCCTTTACTTGTATTTCTCAATTTGTCGTAAAGATTTATTTTTTTCCAATACTCTAGAATTTCTGGCTCTCTAGAAGGTAAGTTAGCTTTCATAGAAAAAGCTGTTTTTGGCAGATTTATTTGTGATTTAGTCATTTAGTTTTTTTTGCAATATTTAAATCTTTCTTTATTTGAGCACTTAGTTGATTAACATTTTTAAATTTTTTTTCTTTCCTTATAAACTTTAAAAACTCTACTGTTAAAAGCTTATTATAAAGATTTCCAGAAAAATTAAATAAATGAACTTCTAATAATATTTTTTTTTGATTAAATGTTGGTCTATATCCAAGATTAGCAATTCCTTTAATATATTTAGTACTATTTTTCCTTAAAACTTTGACAGCATAGACTCCTGGTTTTGCTAGAACATAATCCTTAATGTCTATATTGCAGGTTGGGAAACCAATTTTTTTTCCAACTTGTCTACCCTTTTGAACAATTCCCTCTATCGACCAATTTCTATTCAAAAGATTATTGGCTTTATTTAAATAACCTTTTTCTAATAGATTTCTTATTAAAGATGAGGATACTGTCTTTTTATTTTTAATTAATGGTTCTGGTTTTACCACTTTATAATTGAAT
>CACJGD010000029.1 GCA_902592935.1 uncultured Pelagibacteraceae bacterium
CTATCATTAAATGCAGAGGTTCTAATTGAAAGTTTTAATAAAAGAAAAGTATTACCTTTAAATAATTTTTTTCTTGATTACAGAAAAACTAAATTAAAAAACAATGAATTTATACACTCAATTAAAATACCATTATTTAAGAAAAATATTTTTAAGGCATTTAAGATCTCAAAAAGATTTGATGATGATATTTCATCTGTTTGTGGATCTTTTAATTTTGAGATTAATAATAATAAAATTAAAGAGGTTTATATTGCGTATGGAGGTATGGCTGCTGTACCAAAAAGAGCTAAAGCATGTGAGGAAATTCTTAAAAATAAGCCTCTTAGCATCAATACTTTTGATCAAGCAAAAAAATATTTAGAAAAAGATCTAAGTCCTATTGGAGACATGAGAGCTAGTAAAGAATATAGACTAGAGATAGCAAAAAATTTATTGATGAAATGTTTTGTAGAAATAAATTCTAATAAGTTATCAAGAGTAAATTAAATGAGCAAAGAGAACTATATTGAAGAAATAAGACCACATGATAGTGCCTATAAGCATGTCAGTGGATATGCAGAGTATACCGATGATATTAATGAGCCAAAAAATACAATTTATGGCGCTATTGGTTTAAGTAAAAAAGCCCATGCAATAATCAAAAATATAGACCTAACTGAAGTAAAAAAAAGTGAAGGAGTTATATCGGTAGTTACTCAAACAGATATCCCTGGTAGGAATGACGTAGGTCCTGTTTTTGAAGGTGATCCAATCTTTCCAGAAAAAAAAGTAGAGTTTTTTGGTCAGCCATTATTCGCTGTAGCTGCTACAACTACAGAACTTGCTAGAAAGGCAGTATTAAAAGCTAAAGTTACCTATAAAGATTTAAAACCTGTTATTACAATTAAAGAAGCTTTAAATAAGAAGCAATTTTTATTTAAACCTAGAAAAGTTAAAAAAGGTAACCCTTCTAAAAAAATAAAAAATTCAAAAAATAATTTAAAAGGAAATTTTACAACCGGAAGTCAAGAGCACTTTTATTTAGAGGGTCAAGCAGCTTTTGTTATTCCAAAAGAAGATGATAATTTTTTAGTCTATAGTTCAACGCAACATCCATCAGAAACGCAACAATTAATTGCAAAAATGTTTAATCAAAAAAGTAATTCAATAAATGTTGAAGTCAGAAGAATTGGAGGTGGGTTTGGAGGAAAGGAAACAAATTTTATGACAGCGTGTATTTGTGCGTTGTTGGCAAAAAAATCAGGGCAGCCAGTCAAATTAAGATTAGATAGAGATGATGATATAATTTTAACTGGCAAGAGACATGAATTTTTATCTGAATATGAAGTTGGTTTTAATGATGAAGGTATTATTGAAGGATTAAAAATAAACTTATCCTCAAATTGTGGAATGTCACCTGATTTATCAGCTGCAATAAATGAGAGAGCTTTGCTTCATATAGATAATGCATATTATATTCCAGATATTGAGGTAATAAATAATCTATGTAAGACAAATATTCCAACTTCGACTGCATTCAGAGGCTTCGGTGGAAATCAAGGGATGATGGCTATAGAAAATATTATAGATAATATATCAAGGTATTTAAAAAAAGATCCTATAGAAGTCAGAAAGAAAAATTTTTATCAAAAAGATAAACTAAATGTAACTCATTATGGGATGAAAATTGAAGATAACGTTATTAACGAAATATTTAAAAATCTAGAAAATAAATCTAATTATAAGAAAAGATATTCAGATATAAGAAAATTTAATGAAAAAAATAGATTTAAAAAGAAGGGTATAGCTATTACACCGTTAAAATTTGGCATTTCTTTTACAACAATTCATTTAAATCAAGCTGGAGCTTTAGTTCACATTTATACAGACGGTAGTGTTTATTTAAATCATGGGGGTATTGAAATGGGTCAGGGGACCCACACAAAGATAGCTCAAATAGTGGCTAATTCTTTAGGACTACCCTATAGTTTAGTTCATATTTCATCAACAAATACAGCCAAGGTTCCAAATACTTCAGCTAGTGCCGCTTCTTCAACAACTGATCTTAATGGTGCTGCAGCATTAAATGCAGTAGCAAAAATTAAATTAAATTTAGAAAAATTTATTAAGAAAAAATATAAGATCTACAACCAAGAGGCAATTTATAAAGATCAATATATAATATTTGGAAACAGACAATTTGAATATAAAAGCATAATTCAAGAGGCATATTTAAATAGAATTTCTCTTTCTTCATCAGGCTTTTACTCAACACCAAAAATTAATTTTGATAAAAAAAAATTTAGAGGAAGACCTTTTTATTACTTTTGTTATGGTGCAGCTGTTTCAGAAGTAACTGTAGATACATTGACCGGTGAAAATATTTTGGAAAGAGTAGATATACTGCATGATGCTGGAAAACCAATAAATCCAGCCCTAGAATTAGGTCAGATAGAGGGTGGTTTTATTCAAGGGCAAGGTTGGCTAACAATAGAGGAATTGAAGTGGAAATCAGATGGTCAGATTACAACTTTTTCTCCATCGACTTACAAAATACCTGCGATAAGTGATATTCCAAAAAAATTTAATGTAGAAATTTTTAAGGAGGGGTTAAATAAAGAAAAAGTTGTTAATAAAGCAAAAACAACTGGTGAACCTCCTTTGATGCTAGCCATGAGTGTTTTTTATGCAATAAAAGATGCAATTGCTTCAATTGGAAATTATCAGTTTGCTCCTGAACTTAATGCACCAGCTACCCCTGAAAGAATTTTAATGAGTATTAACAAAATTAAAAATAAAATAAAAAATTAAAATGAAAGATAAAAAAAAATTTATGGCAAAAGCTATTGAACTTTCAATAAATAGTGCAAATACTATTGGAGGTCCCTTCGGAAGCGTTATAGTTAAGGATGATAAGATAATTGCAGAGGGTTCAAATAAAGTTACTTCTTCAAACGATCCAACTGCTCATGGAGAAATAGTAGCAATTCGAGAAGCCTGTAAAAATTTAAATACTTTTGATCTTTCTGGATGCGAGATTTATACATCTTGTGAACCTTGCCCGATGTGTCTTTCAGCAATTTATTGGTCAAGATTAGATAAAATATATTATGCAAACACTAGAGAAGATGCAAAAAATATAGATTTCGATGACTCATTTATTTATACAGAAATCCCAAAAAAAATTAATGATAGGAAAATTAAAATGGTACAAATGCTTAGAGATGAAGCTTTAAAAGCATTTGAAATTTGGGATAAAAAAGTAGATAAAATAAAATATTAATGGAATTTTTACCTTATACAATAAAATGGTTAGAAGTTATTCTTAGATGGGGCCATGTATTGTTTGCAATATTATGGGTGGGTAATAGTTTTTTATTTAATTACTTAGATAATAATTTAAATAAAAATATAACAAGTGATGATATCGATGGTGAAGGATATCTGATGCATTCTGGTTTTTTTTATAAACTTTCAAGGTTAAAAACATCTCCACCTCAAGATTACTTAAATAGATTAGTAATCTTCAAGTGGCAAAGTTACTTAACTTTTGTAACCGGAATGTTGCTCTTAGTTGTAATTTATTATTATAACGCTGGAGTATTGATGGTTGATAAGCGTGTTCTGTTAATGCCTCCTAGTTATGCCATTATTATCTCACTTTTATCATTGATTGTAGCTTGGTTTATTTATGATCTTTTATGTAAATCAAAACTAATTGAGAATAATATTTTATTTATATCCACAGGAATAATTTTATTAACTCTCGTTTCTTTTGGTCTCACAAAATTATTTGGACCTAAATTTGCAATTTTAAGTGTTGGATTAATCATTGGTACTAATATGTTTGGTAATGTTTTTACAGTAATTATACCTAATCAAATGAACATAATTAGTAGTAGCGAAAGAGGTGAAAAATTTGATATGAGTTTATCATTAGCAGCAAAACAACGATCAATTCACAATAATTATTCAACTTTTTTAGTTTTGTTTATAATGCTTTCTGGGCATTCGAGCTTTTTAGTTTATCATCAATATAATTGGTTAATATTATGTGCGATTGCCGTTATTTCTGGTGTAGCAAGACATTATTTTAATTTAAGAGGAAGAAACATTCATAGGTTGTATATTTTAATATCCTCAATAATTGCACTTATCGTTCTTGCAGTTTTAGTTTTATTATTTAAATAAATAGATATAAAAAATTATGTCTGAAAAAATGATTGTCAGCTGGGACGAGTACAACAAAACTGTTGAGAAGCTTGCAATTCAAATTGATGAGAGCGGATATAAACCAACCATACTAATTGGCATCATGCGTGGAGCAGCGCCGATGATAGATGTTTTAAGTAGAATTTTTAAATTAAAATGTGCGTATCTTGCAGTTGAGTCTTACAGTGGTAAGGGAGTAGAGGATGAGCAAGGTGATATTGTGTTTTCAAGAGAAATGAGTTCGATAGCACCCAATATGGGTGGAAAAATACTTTTATGTGATGATTTATCTGACACAGGAATCACTTTTAACAAAAGTATAGATTGGTTAAAAAAATATGAACCCATTAAGGATAAGATAGAGGACATTAAAACCGCAACATTATTTAAAAAAAAGAAATCAACATTTGAGCCAGACTTCTGTGCAATTAGACTTCCTGATAATCCTTGGATTGTTCAGCCTTTCGAAATTTATGAAGAATTAAGGATTGAAGAAATTAAAAAAAAACATCAGATATAAAAAAGGCCAGTTAAAAAACCGGCCTTTTAAATTTTTTTAAATGAAAACTGATTACTTAGGTATATCTCCTTCAACACCTTTAACATAAGTCATCATTCCTGCAAGCATTCCATCATCTGCAGTTTTTCCTTCAGCAACCATTAAATTACCTTTCTGGTCATAAATTGGTCCTGTGAAAGAATGAACTTTTCCAGATGCTAAATCTGCTTGAAGTTTTTTAACTTTTGATCTTAGATCAGCTGGCATTTGTGAATCTAAATCTGATATCACCACCATACCGTCTCCAATACCATGCCAAGTATCTTTTTGGCTCCAAGTACCATTTGCAACTGCTTTAACTCTATCTACATAATATGGTCCCCAATTGTTTTCAACTGAAGTCAATACAGCTTTAGGAGCAAACTTGTCCATATCACTTGCTTGTCCAAAAGCATATACTCCAGCTTTTTCAGCAATTTGAACAATAGCAGTACTATCTGTATGTTGAGCAATTACATCAGCGCCTTGGTCAATTAAAGCTTTTGCTGCTTCTGCTTCTTTACCTGGATCGTACCAAGTGAAAGCCCAAACAATTTTAGTTTTAATATTTGGATTAACTTTTTGAGCTGCTAAAGTAAATGAATTGATACCCCTGATAACTTCAGGAATTGGAAAAGATGCCACATAACCAATAACATTTGATTTTGTCATAGTTCCAGCAATTGTTCCTAAGATTGTTCTACCTTCGTAGAATCTAGCTGCGTATGTAGAAACATTTGGATGTTCTCTTTTATATCCCGTTGCATGTTCAAATTTTACATTTGGAAACTCTTTTGCAACTTTGTTAGTTGGATTCATGTATCCAAAACTAGTTGTAAAGATAACATCATGGCCAGAATTAGCTAATTGTCTAAGAACCCTCTCGGCATCAGCACTTTCTGGAACACCTTCTACGTAAGTTGTTTTAAATCCGGCAGCTTCAACAGCTTTTCTACCTACATCATGCTGATATGTCCATCCATGGTCACCAGTTGGGCCAATATAAACAAATGCTGCTTTAACATCTTTTGCAATTGCAGCTACAGTAAACGTAAATAATAAAACTAAAGAAGAGACGAATGAACGAATAAAAAATTTATGCATAAATTTATTTCCCCTTTTGATTTTTTAATAAGACTAAACTTAGATTAAATTATCCAAAAAAAAATAACTATTTTGTAATTAATTGTCTTTATGAAAAGATTTCCCCAGAGAACTGGGAGTGCTTAGCCTTATTTTTCTACTATCACGAGAAATTACAACCAAAACTATTATTGTAACAATGTAGGGTAGAGCTGTTAAAAATTGTACAGGTATTCTTACTCCAATAGCCTGCATATGAAATTGAATAATTGTTAACCCACCAAAAATCATAGCACCAATTAAAATTTTAATTGGGTTCCACGTTGAGAAAACCACCAGAGCTAATGCGATCCAACCTCTTCCACCTGTCATATTTTCAATCCACTGAGGAGTATAAATCATGGATAAATATGCACCAGCAAGTCCACTCATTGCGCCTCCATATAGTATACAAGCGTAACGAACTAACCTAACATTTATTCCTTGATTAGACGCAGACCCAGGTGAGTCTCCTACAGCTCTTACTATTAACCCTATTTTTGTTTTCTTTAAAAAATAGCTAGTTATGAAGGGAAGGGCAAAAGCAAAATAAAAAACAATTGAATGTCCAAATAATATTGGACCTAAAAGTGGTATTGTGTCTTTCAAACCTTCAAATAAAACAGGAAACTCTTTTCCAGGAATACCTACAAAATTTTTTCCTATCATCGCTGATATTCCAATTCCAAATATGGTAAGAGCTAAACCAGTAGCAACATGATTTGTGATCAATGTTTGAGTCAGGAATGCAAAAATAGTTGAAATTAAAACTCCAGCTAACATTGCCCCAAAAATTGCAATAATTAAACTTCCTGTAACAGTCATTAATGCGAAACCTGAAATAGCACCAATGATCATCATTCCTTCAACACCAAGGTTTAAAACTCCAGACCTTTCTGTAATCAGCTCACCACAAGACGCTAGGATTAAAGGAACAGCAGAGGCCATGATTGATGCAATTATCAGTCCTATAAAATTTATATCGATGATCATTTTTTTAAACCTATAAATTTAATTTTGAAAAAAAGTAAATAATCCGATGCAAGAAGAAAAAATAAAATCATTCCTTGAAAAACCTGACCAGTATATTTAGGTATTTGCATAAATATTTGAGCTGTCTCAGCACCCAGATAAGTTATTGCAACAACTAGAGATGCAAAGATGATA
>CACJGD010000030.1 GCA_902592935.1 uncultured Pelagibacteraceae bacterium
CATTTCCTTTTAAATCTCTTGATGTATACTTTATATCTTTAATTATATTTGAATTAGTAAAGTTTTCCTCAATTGGTTCTATATTTTCAATTAATTTAGTTTCATCTTTTTTCAAATATTTAAAAAAAATTATAGTCAGAATAACAATCGCTAAGGAAATAATAATTAATCCTTTGTAAGTTAAACTTTTCATTAATTAGTATTTGATTTTAAAAGCGTATGTATATGCACAATTCCTATTGTTTTATATTTATTTTTTTTATTATGAACGCATAGGGACGTTATTTTTTTTTCATTCATTAAACTTAAGGCTTTTGCAGCAAGTGAGTCTTTTTCAATACTAATTGGGTTTTTAGTCATTATTTCATTAACATTTTTTTGATACAAGTTTTCTTTTTTTTCACTAAATCTTCTTATTTGACCATCGGTAATAATTCCTTTAATTTCTTTTTTTTTATTTTGAACAAGTAAAAAACCTAATTTTTTCTTAGTTAAAATTTTCAATGCTTTTTTCATATTTAAATTTTCTTTTACAATAGGTATTTTGTTTCCAGTTAACATAATATCTTCCACAGTTTTTAATTGAGCGCCAAGACTTCCGGCAGGATGTAACTTTTTAAATTCTGATTTACCAAACTTTTTATATTTCATTGTAGCTATAGCTATTGCGTCGCCTAGAGCTAATTGAGATGTTGTACTTGAAGTAGGTATTATACCTTCTGCTTCGGTCACTTTTGGGATTAACAGTTTTATATCGGATGCTTTGTATAATATTGAATCTTTTTTAGAAACTATTCCAATTAGAAAAATTTTATTTCTATTTGCAAACTTAATAATATTTTTTAACTCGTTTGTATTTCCAGAATTACTTATTAAAACTAATATATCTTTTTTAGATATCATACCTAGATCACCATGAGATGCTTCACTAGCCATAAGATTAAATGAAGGAGTACCAACAGAGGCAAGAGTTGCTGCAATTTTGGATGCAATCAGTCCACTTTTACCCACACCACATAAAATTACTTTTGATTGACATTTGGCAATTTTGATAACTGCATTATAAAATGATTTATTAATATTTTTTTTTAATTGTATTAATGCCTTTACTTCAAGATTAATTACTTCATTGGCTGTAGCTAGAATTTTTTTATTATTCATTAGTGTGACCAGATATCTTCTCTAAATAGAGCTAAGTCAAGATCTACTCTAGTTTTCAAGAATTTTAAACATTCTTTATATAGTTGTAATCTATTTTCTCTTTCCAATATTTTTGCGAGCTCTTCATGAATTTTATGCAAAAAAATAACATCATTTGCACAATATTTTATTTGAGCCGGTGTAAGCTCACCTCCAAAATCAGAATTTTGGAATTGTTTACTTATATCAATATTTAAAAATTCTTTGATAAGAGTTTTTAGGGAATGATTGTCAGAATAAGATCTTGCAAGCTTAGATGCAATTTTTGTATCTAAAATATTATTTGTATCTGTTTTTAAATAATGTTTGATATGAGCCATATCAGCTCTTCCAAAATGGAATATTTTTGTAATTTTTTCGTCACTTAATATTTTTACTAGGTTTGGTGCGTTGTAGTTATTTCTGTTAAATTGGATAATATGTGCATCAGAATTACCAGAGGATATCTGGATCAAACATAGAGGATCACGTCTTACATTTAGACCCATAAATTCACCATCTACAGCTATTGTATTGCCTAATTTCAAATCATCTGGTAGATCGTTTTTGTGCAATTGAATATTATTACTCATTAATAAATATATATATATATATGAAAGCAAAAAATTGTCTAATTTTTGGTGGTAGTGGTCAAATTGGTAGAAACTTAATAAGAAAACTTACAAAGGGTAACTATAAAGTAACTGTTGTAACAAGAAACATACACCAAAAAAGTTATATTATTAAGACCCAGGCAAATGTTGGATATATTGATATTGTTGAGTCAAATATATTTGATGAAAAAAAAATTAGAGATCTTTTTAAAAAAGCAGATATTTGTATTAACTTAATTGGTATTTTATATGAACAAAAGAGGGGAAATACATTTAAAAATATTCATACAATTTTTCCGTCAATTTTAGCTAAACTTTCAAAAGAATATAATCTCAAGCATTTCATTCATTTATCTGCATTGGGCATAAATGAAGCTAAGAACTCTTTGTATGCTAAAAGTAAACTCGAAGGGGAAGCTCAGGTTTTAAAAAATTTTCCTTTAGCTACCATTTTAAGACCATCTATAGTTTACTCAGTTGATGATAACTTTACTACAAATTTTATGACTCTGCTTAATAGACTCCCTCTATTTCCGCTTTATTATAATGGTAAAACTAAATTTGCACCAATACATTGTTCAGATTTAACCGATATAATTCTTCATGTTATTTCCAATAGTATTTACTCTAAAATAATAGAATGCGTAGGTCCTGAAATAATTACTTTTAAAGATATATTAAAAAAATTATTAGGTCTTATCGGAAAAAAAAGAATTTTGATTCCTTTGCCATTACCTCTAGCAGAAATTTCTGCAAGGTTTCTTGAAATTTTACCGAAGCCATTATTAACCAGAGATCAATTAAGACTTCTAAAATATGATAATATCTCATCAGGAAAATACAAAACAAATTCAGATATTGGAGTACCAAGTAAGAGAAATTTTGATGAAGAAGTTAAAAAGTATTGTTATATGTGGCGAGAAGGAGGACAGTTTTCTACAGAAAAATATACTTCTTAATAAAATAGTTAAAATTAAGCTGATTCTATTTTTTTCACTATAAATTCTTGATCTTCCTCTTTTTCAGCAGCATCTTCTTTTTTACCTTTTGGTTGATATGCATAAAGCAAATGCAGCTTGCAATATGAAAAGTCTTTTAAAGACGATCTTCCACAAAAATAAAAAGATTTTTCATCTGGATGTCCGATTGGCCATTTGCACGAGCTTTCGTCTAGTTCCTCTAATTGTTTAGGATTTTCTGGCTCAAAATCTTTTTCAATTATTAATGATTTAAATTTACTTCTACGACCTCTTTTAGTTTTAACATTTATATCATTTGATAAATTATTATAGTTTTGACTTGGCGAAGCTGTTCTTGTTTTAATTTTTGCTGATAAATTCAATCTATGTGCTTTACCTATAACTGCGTTTCTGCTAATTCCGCCAATAATTTCAGCTATTTGACTTGCAGTATTACCTTTTCCCCAAAGTTCTTTTAATTTTGCAACTTTTTCATCAGTCCAGCTCATATATCAACATTTAGTGTATAGTTTTATAATAGTAACAATATACTGATATAAAATTAAATTAAACAATCAAAAAATCACAGTTATCAACAAAAATATTATAAAAGTTTGTAAAACTAACTTTCAATCATAACTTGTATCTAATAATTAAAATTTATAAAACAAAACAAAATTTATGAGCTATTTAGCAAAAAATTATAATAGAAAAAAAATTTCCTTTAAGTATGGCAAGGGAAGTTATTTATATTCTACTAGTAACAAAAAATATTTAGATTTTGTTCAAGGTATAGCAGTTAATTCTTTAGGCCATGCACATCCAAAATTGGTAAAAACTTTAAATGATCAGTCAAAAAAATTATGGCATGTATCTAATGCGTTTCAAATTCCAGAGGGTGAAAAATTGGCTAAAAAATTATGCAAAAAAACTTTTGCAGATTATGTAATGTTTCAAAATAGTGGGGCTGAGGCCACTGAGGCAGCAATTAAAGTTGCTAGAAGATATTTTTACTCGATAGGTAAACCAAATAAAAATAGGATTTTATGTATAAAAAATTCTTTTCATGGAAGAACTTTAGCAGCAATTTTTGCAAGTGGATCAAAGAAAATGACTGAAGGATTTGGTCCAAAAGTAACAGGTTTCGATCATTTTGTATTTGGTGATCATAATTCTCTTAAAAAGAAAATTAATAAAAACACAGCTGCTATTATGGTTGAAACAATTATGGGCGAAGGTGGCATAAAAGTAATTCCAGATTGGTGCTTAAAAGAATTAAGAGCATTATGTAACAAAAAAAAAATTTTATTAATTCTTGACGAAGTTCAGTGTGGAATAGGTAGATCTGGTGATTTTTTTGCTTTTGAAAAATCTAAAGTAAAACCTGATATTGTGCCAATTGCAAAAGGTATAGGTGGAGGATTTCCTATTGGAGCAGTTTTAATGAATAAAAAAGTTGCCTCAGGAATGATACCAGGTACTCATGGATCGACTTTTGGAGGAAATCCTTTAGCTATGTCTATTGGAAATGCTGTAATCGATATCATATCAAATAAGAAATTTTTAAATAATGTAAAAAGTCTATCAAAATATTTTTTATTTAAACTGAATAAAACTCAAGAAAAATATCCAGATATTATTAAGCAAATAAGAGGAAAAGGTTTTTTAATCGGTATACAGCTATATAAAGATCAAACTGAATTTATAAAAAAATTGATGAATAATCATTTACTGACTATTCGAGCAGCAGAAAATGTAGTTCGGATATTACCCCCATTAAATGTAAAAAAAAATGAAATAGATTCAGCAATAAAAATCATTGAAAAGGTCTGCTCGCAGGTAAAATAATATGAAACATTTCATTAATTTAAAAGATATACCTATTAAAGATCTGAGAAAGATTATTTCCGATGCCAAGAAAAGAAAAAGTTTAAGAAGAAAGCTAAGCACTTTGGAAGTTGACAAGGGTGCACCCTTAAAAGGAAAATTATTAATTCAAATGTTTGAAAAATCTAGCTTGCGTACAAGGTTAAGCTTTTATTTAGCTATTAAACAACTAGGTGGTGGAACTTTGACGTTGAGATCTAATGAACTTCATTTGGGTCAAGGTGGTGAAAGTATTGCTGATACTGCTAAAATTCTTTCTACTTATGGAGATGGATTTATGCTTAGAACTGACAGCGATAAAAAGGTTGAAAAGTTTAAAAAGTATTTATCAATACCAGTAATTAATGGTTTAAGCCCCTCATCTCATCCAACTCAGATTTTATCAGACGTTTTTACAGTCGAGGAAATAAAGAGGAAACCTATTTCTAATTTAAATATTTGTTGGATAGGTGACTCGAATAATGTTTTAGATAGTTTGATTGCAGCATCAGTAAAATTTTCTTTCAAGCTAAGTATTGGTTGCCCAAAAAAATTTGAACCAGGAAAAGAAGTTAGAGCTTGGGTTAAAAGAAATAACAAAAAAATTTATATTTATAATGACGTAAAAAAAGCAGCATCTGGTGCAGATGTAATATTTTCTGATAAAGTTATTTCTTTAAATGACAAAGTTAATAAGAACAAAAAAATACAAGCATTTAAAAATTTTAAAATAGACAAAAAATTAATGGGTTATGCAAAAAAAAGCTGCATTTTTTTACATTGTCTACCTAGAGGCAATGAAGTTTCTGATGATATTTTTTTAGGAAAAAAATCCCATGTATGGCAACAAGCACTCAATAGAGTTCACGTGCAAAAAAGTATTTTATTATATTGTTTTGGAAAATTAAGGTAGTGGTAAAGGGCTATCTGAATTTTCATTAAGATATTTTATTACAGAGGCTCTATCTTTTTCTTTTCTAAGACCTGCATAAGCCATCTTAGTTCCCTTAATCCATTTAGCAGGTTTAATTAAAAATCCATTAAGTTCTTCGAAGGTCCAATTCTTATCGTATGCTGTTAGCGCTTTAGAATATTTATAATCTTCAATCGCTCCAACTTTCCTTCCTACAACATTATATAACGCTGGACCTATAGCATTCTTTCCTCCTTTAACAATTGAATGACAAGCTGCACATTTTTTAAAAACTTTTTCACCATGTGCAATATTTCCCATTGCCATTAATGCTGCTATATCAATTTTGTCTGATGTCATGCTTGAGCTAGTTGTTGATACAGTTTTTGCAGTTTTTACTTCAACTGAATAACCAGGCGTATCAGGCTTCTCCACATGAAATATAACATCAGATAATTTTCCAATACCAATAACAAGTAGTGCTACCATTAAAACCGCGGCAACTATTTTGTTTATTTCGAAAGAATCCATTTTTTCTAAATTTTGTAGTGAACGTATAACATGATAAATCAAAAAAAAGCTAAAATTTAATGTATAAATTTGCCTCTATAGTTGTTTAATGAGTATAATAATTTTAAAATATAATGAAAACTTTAGTAATTATACCCTCTAGAATGTCTGCAACTAGGCTGCCTGGAAAACCTCTGCTAAAAATAAATGGTTTATCAATGATCTCTCATGTAACTAAAAAAGCAGAGGAGGCTAATATTGGAGATGTTATTGTAGCTGCAGAGGATCAAGAAATAGTCGACGATGTACAAACAAATGGTTTCAATGCAATTTTAACCAGCAATAAACATAAAACAGGTACGGATAGA
>CACJGD010000031.1 GCA_902592935.1 uncultured Pelagibacteraceae bacterium
ATTTTTCTTTTTTATTTTGAAGTGTCTTTGATTGAAAAGATATTAAATTATCTTTTAAATAAATTTCTTCCCCATATCCCTCTACTTTAAATATTGTTGCAGATAGTAATTTTACCTCAAATTTATATTGATTTTTTACTATTGTTTTTTCACCATCTCTTTTAAAAAAATAATTGTTATACCCAATTACTTTATTATTTCTCAAGATCTCCATTTCTATTTTGTTAAATTTGTTATAATGACCTATATGAGCTAAAGAAATTGATGAGAAAAATACAACAAGCAAAATAACTGAAAAATTTTTCATTTGCTGGTTACAATATTAGAATTTTTCATTAATAGATATAGCTTATTATAATTATGTTTTTAAAAATAAAAAAAATTCCAAAAGTAAAATGGAGCTCAGATAAACCATTTAATTTTAAACCAAAGTTTTCTACATTTTTTTTCTTATGTTTTGGTTTGTCTTTATTTGGATTAGGTGAAGGATTGTTAATTGTTTCATTCACAGGAGCTTCTCCTTGGAGTGTTTTAGCCCAAGGTATTTCTTTAAATGTTAATTTAAGTATTGGTACTATCACATTATTAATAAGTATTGCTGTTTTAATTTTATGGATCCCTCTTGGGCAAAAACCAGGTATGGGAACAATATTTAATGCTTTGATAATTGCAATTATGATTGATCTTTGTATCAAGTATGTTCCAACACCATCAAATTATATTCATCAATTATTATTAGCTGTAATTTCTGTGGTCATGGTTGGAATAGGTGGGGGTATTTACTTAGTATCAAATTTAGGAGCTGGTCCTAGAGATGGACTGATGATAGGATTGCAAAAATTAACTAATTTTCCTATAGCTGTTGTAAGAGCCACATTAGAAATTTCAGTTGTTAGTGTTGGATGGTATTTAGGAGGAACAGTTGGGGTTGGAACTTTATTGTTCGCATTTGGTATAGGTCCTTGCGTTGCTTTAGGACTTTATTTAGTTGATAAAACTTTTGATTAGGCTGCAGCTATAGCTTTTTCGTTTTTCTTTCTTTCGTGGGGATCTAAAATAGCTTTTCGTAATCTGCATGAATCTGGTGTAATTTCTAATGCCTCATCTGTGTTAAGCATACTTAATTGTTCTGCTATTGACATTGTTCTCACGGGTGTAAGCACAACATTTTCATCAGTACCTTGAGTTCTCATATTTGTAAGCTTTTTACCTTTCATAACATTAATTATCATATCACCTGGTTTAGGCGAAAGACCAACAATCATACCAGGATAAACAGCATCATTATGAGTTACAAACATTTCTCCTCTTGCTTGTAGGTTAAAGATAGCGAATGCTACAGCTTTTCCTTGTTCCATAGAGATTAATGCTCCATTTCTTCTACCTTCCATTTCTCCTTCAAATGGACCGTAGGTATAAAATATTCTGTTTATCACTCCATTTCCTTTTGTAAGTGTAAGAAATCTACTAGTGTATCCCATTAAGCCTCTAGTGGGTGCATGAAAAATTAATCTTTTTTTATTGCTTCCAGTATCTTTTAATTCGATTAGTTTACCTTTTCTCCTATTCATAGAGTCGATTACTTTTGATGAATATTCTTCATCAAGATCCATTGTAATTTCTTCAATTGGCTCAAGTTTATTTCCACTTTCATCAGTTTTGTATAAAACTTTTGGAGGACTTACTGTCATTTCAAAACCTTCTCTTCTCATTTGAGTTAAAAGAATTTCTAACATTAACTCACCTCTACCACTTACAACAAAAGAGTCTTTATCCTCATTTTCAGAAAATGTAATGCCAACGTTATTTTGAGATTCCTGAACCAATCTATCTCTAATTTGGGTACTTGTAAGTTTTTTACCTTCGGTTCCAGCTAGAGGAGAGGTATTTACCGTAATAGTAATTGACATTGTAGGTGGATCTATAGGAGTTGCTGGGATTGGTTCATTAACCTCCAAGTCGCATATTGTATCGGCAACATTTGCTTTTTCTAATCCAGCAACAACTACAATGTCGCCAGCTTCACCTACATCAATTGGAACTTTTTTATTTCCTTCATATCTAAATATTTTAGATAATTTTCCTTCATCAATTTTTTCACCGTTTAAATTAATTGCTTTTATAGATTGATTAGCTTTTGCAGTTCCTTGAGTAATTCTTCCAACTAAACTTCTTCCTAAAAAATTATCTGCATAAAGTAGTGTTGACAACATTGCAAACGGTTTAGTTTTATCAAGTTCTGCTGGTTTAACATGGTCTACAATTAAATCTAATAAAGGATTTAAATTTTCTCTTGGACCATCAACTTCATGATCTGCCCAACCTGATCTTCCACTTGCATACAGAACTGGAAAATCTAATTGCTCTTCATTTGCATCTAAGCTTACAAATAAATCAAATGTTTCATCTAAAACTTCGTTAGCTCTTTGATCAGTCTTATCTAATTTGTTAATAACAACAATTGGTTTTAAACCTTGTTTAAGTGCTTTCGATAATACAAATTTTGTTTGAGGCATAACACCCTCTACAGAGTCAATTAATAATAATGCTCCGTCTGCCATACTTAAAACTCTTTCAACTTCAGCAGCAAAATCTCTGTGGCCTGGAGTATCAATTATATTTATTCTTGAATTCTTCCAATTAATTGAAGCGGGTTTTGCTAAAATTGTAATTCCTCTTTCTTTTTCTAGCTCACCTGAGTCCATTAATCTTTCATCAACTACTTCATTATCTCTGAACGAACCACTCTGTTTCATTAAATTATCAATTAGAGTAGTTTTGCCATGATCTACATGGGCTATGATTGTAATATTTCTGAAGTTATTGCTCATAAATTCTGGCTCTTATACATATTTAAAAGCATATTAAAACTCAAAAAAACTCATAACTGGCTTGAATAATTCTCAAAATTTAGGATTAATTTGTCTTTTTTTGCTTATCTTTTTTAAGTTTTCTCTTTTCTTTTAAGCTCAATTTAGGTTTTTTTTTAACACTAGAATCTTTAAAGGATTTACCACTATATCTTTTTGACATGATTAAATATTACATAAAAAAAAAGGCCATCTTAAGATGGCCTTTTAAATTTTATTTAAGAAAATGAGGGATTACATTCCCATTCCACCCATTCCACCCATACCGCCCATACCACCAGGCATACCACCAGGCATTCCGCCTGCAGCATCTTTTTCCTCTGGTTTGTCAGCGATCATAGCTTCTGTAGTAACTAATAATCCAGCAATTGAAGCAGCATCTTGTAGAGCAGTTCTCACAACTTTTACTGGATCAATGATCCCTTTTGCGAACATATCACAATATTCTTCACTTTGAGCATCGTAACCGTGAGTTTTTTTCTTTTGTTCTAATAGTTTTCCAACTACTACTGAGCCGTCTACACCAGCATTTTTAGTAATTTGTCTAATTGGAGCTTCTAATGCTTTTCTGACCAAATCAACACCAGCTTTTTGATCATCGCCTTTTGCTTTTACTTTATCGAGTTCTTGAGCAGCATAAAGGAGTGCACATCCTCCACCGGTCACAATACCTTCCTCAACGGCAGCTCTAGTAGCGTTTAAAGCATCTTCAACTCTATCTTTTCTTTCTTTAACTTCTACTTCTGTTGCACCACCAACTTTGATAACTGCAACTCCACCAGCTAACTTAGCAAGTCTCTCTTGTAGTTTTTCTCTGTCATAGTCAGAAGTGGTTTCTTCAACTTGTTGCTTGATAGACGCACATCTAGCTTCAATATCAGATTTTTTACCACTACCATTCACAATTGTACTATTGTCTTTGTCTACTTTAATTTTTTTACATGATCCAAGATCATCTAGTTTAACATTTTCAAGTTTAATACCTAAGTCCTCAGATATAACCTGACCACCTGTTAAAATAGCAATATCTTCAAGCATAGCTTTTCTTCTATCACCAAATCCTGGAGCTTTAACAGCTACAACTTTTAAACCACCTCTAAGTTTGTTAACAACTAAAGTAGCCAAAGCTTCACCTTCAACATCTTCAGAGATTATCATTAATGGTCTACCAGCTTGTACAACAGCTTCTAAAAGAGGAACCATTGGCTGCAAATTAGTTAATTTTTTCTCATGTAACAAAATGAAAGGATTTTCTAATTCTGTAGTCATTTTATCACTATTAGTAATAAAGTATGGAGATAAATATCCTCTATCAAACTGCATACCTTCAACTACATCTAGTTCAGTTTCTATACCTTTATTTTCCTCAACCGTAATAACTCCTTCATTACCAACTTTTTGCATTGCTTTTGCGATCATTGTTCCAATTTCTTTATCACCATTTGCAGAAATTGTTCCAACTTGAGCAATCTCATCACTGTCTTTTACTTTTTTTGCAGATGCAACAAGACTTTCTTTTACTGTTTCTACTGCAGCATCAATTCCTCTTTTTACATCCATTGGATTCATGCCAGCGGTAACATATTTCACTCCCTCTTTTACAATAGCTTGTGCAAGTATAGTAGCTGTAGTCGTTCCATCACCAGCCTCGTCATTTGTTTTACTTGCAACTTCTTTAACCATTTGTGCACCCATATTTTCAAATTTATCTTCAAGATCTATTTCTTTAGCTACGGACACACCATCTTTAGTAATTCTAGGTGCACCATAAGATTTATCCATTACAACATTTCTTCCTTTAGGACCTAAAGTTACTTTAACAGTATCAGCTAAGGTATTTACTCCTCTTATCATTGCTGCTCTTGCTTCAGCATCAAATTTAACAACTTTTGCCATTATATTTCTCCTTTAAATTAAATTACTTGCTTGAAATACCCATAATGTCTGACTCTTTCATTATGCTATATTCTTTACCATTAATTTTGACCTCAGTTCCTGACCATTTGCCAAATAAAACTTTATCACCAACTTTCACATCCATTGGAATTTTTTTACCATCTTCAGTTTTGGCACCTCCGCCAACAGCTACAACCTTACCTTCTTGCGGCTTCTCTTGTGCTGTGTCAGGTATAATTATTCCACCAGCAGTTTTTTCACTGCTATCTAATACTTCGATTAAAACTCTGTCGTGTAACGGTTTAAACTTCATAAATTCTCCTTTATAAATCTTTATAAATATGAGCTTCATATAGATATTTCACCGTCTATTTCAAGATGAGAAACTCTTTAGGATATTAAAATTGCTAGTAAATTCGGGATTTTATGGTTTATACCTTAAAATATGACCAAAAATTTAGATTTAAATGGCCTAAAATCAATAGCTGATAATTATGATCTTTTTTACATAGACTTATGGGGTGTTATTCATAATGGGATCCATCTTCATGAAAATGCAATTGCTGTATTAAAAGAATTACTAAAAAAAAAGAAAATGTTTGTACTTTTAACCAATGCACCAAGACCAAATGAGACAGTTAGAATTTTTTTACAAAAAATGGGGATGGATACAGACTTAAGAGACCATGTGTTTACATCAGGTGAAGCTGCATTAAATTATTTAAAAAAATTTTTCATATCGAAAAAATTTTATCACATAGGTCCGCCTAGAGATTTTGATTTATTTAATTTATTTGAGAAAAACAAGTGTGAGGATATTATTGAAAGTGAATATTTATTGTGTACAGGATTGTTTGATAGTCAAGATAAGGATTTAATTTATTATAAAAGTTTACTTGAAAAACATACAGACAAAAAAATGATTTGTACTAATCCAGATTTAATCGTAGATCGTGGTGAAGTTAGAGAGTTATGTGCTGGTTCTGTTGCCATGGTTTTTGAAAAGATGGGCGGAGAAGTAGTATATTTTGGAAAGCCACATCCAGAGGTTTATAACCAATCTATTGATAATAATAAAAAAAAAATTTTAGCAATTGGTGATAATTTAAATACTGATATCAGAGGTGCAAATCTTTTAAATTATGACTCTTTATTAATCAGTAATGGAATACACAGAGATGAAATAAAAAATAAAGGTATTCAACAAGTTGCAAAAGAATACGAAGCAATAGTTAATTATATACAGTCAGATTTGAAATGGTAAAACATTATACAAA
>CACJGD010000032.1 GCA_902592935.1 uncultured Pelagibacteraceae bacterium
CTTCTGAAATGACAGTTGCAGATATGAAAGACACTTTAAGTGGTTTCAAATTCTTAACTCCAGAAGAAACTAAATCATCTATGGAAAGTGGTAATCTTGATGGTTTCCTAAAAGGAATGGGAACTCCAGGAGGAGCTGTAGATACAAGTTTCTTACCTTTGTAATTTTAAGGGTTTAAAACTTTTTAAATAGGCGCTGATTTTATAATTGGTGCCTATTTTTTTTATCAAATTTCTAATATAAGGCTGTTATGAGTGATCTGATTTCTCAAAATCTGAACATGATTTTTAAAACTCCTAAAGGAGAAACGGTTCATGCTTTAAAGGACGTAAGCTTTACTTTAAAAAAAGGAGAATTACTTACTGTTCTTGGGCCCTCTGGTTGTGGAAAAACAACTTTACTAAATATTACTGCTGGATTTTTAAGACCCACGTCAGGAAAAATAACACTTAATAATAACGAAATTGACGGACCTGGTGTTGAAAGAGGAATGGTTTTTCAACAGGGTGCTTTATTTGAATGGTTAACAGTAGCTGAGAATGTAAATTTCGGACTTAGGATGAAAAAAGAGGATCCCGAAGTTACATCAAAGAAAGTTGATGAGTGGTTAGATATAGTTGGACTTAAAGGTTTTGGTAACACACCTACTTATCAATTATCTGGAGGTATGCAGCAAAGAGTTGCGCTTGCAAGGTGTTTAATAAATGATCCTGATTTAATTTTAATGGATGAACCATTAGGAGCTTTAGATGCATTAACTAGAGAAAAAATGCAATCATTAGTTTTAAAGATTTGGAAAGAAACAGGAAAAACAATTATCTTAATTACTCACTCTGTTGAAGAAGCTTTATTACTTGGAGAAAGACTATATGTAATGGCGCCAAGACCAGGACGTATACATAAAGAGTACAACCTTCCATTTGCAGAAATGGGTCTTACACAAGACTTAAGAGAAATAAAAAAAAATAAAGAATTTTCATCCACTCGAGAAGAAATTTTATCCATGATTTGGAATATGGAAGAAGAAATAATGGGGAAAGAAAATTAAATGTTAACCCAATTTGTAACCATCTTAATATTTGTGGCTGTAATTGGATGTATTCTTTATGGAAGAAGATTAATTAGAACTGAAAAAATTGATGCTGTCTTTGGTAATCCGGAAAGAGCTAAAGGTGGAACACACTGGGTAATTGTCGGTAGTAGTGCAATACTGATGCTATGGCTTTATTATTCATGGGATATAGCAAAAGGTTTTTATCCAAAATCAGCAAATGAATTATGCCAGGTTGCTAAAATTAATGAGTCATTATTAGGTTTAAAATATCAGTTCCCTATTGAAGAAAGAGAATTTAAAAGCACATCCATTATTAAAATTGAAAATAAAAATCTTGTTAAAATTGCAAATGAAATAAAAGCATCACCTGATCTAAATGATCAACAAAAAACAATCCTTGTAAGTTACATTAATAGAACTTCTAAATTAATTCCATTGTTAACAAGTGAAGAACTAATGGAAATGGATACCAAAATTAAACTTAAAGAAATGACAGAAGAAATAAAACTTCTAAGTTCCAATTTCCAAAAGAAAGATTATCCATTTGAGACAGATGCTGAAAAAACTGAGAGACAGAAACTTATTGATGAACAAGGTGGCTGGGGAATTACAACTATAGACTCTGGAACCGGTACAATTGAAAATACCATTGAAATACCGACTGCACCTCAAACTAATAAAGGTTTAAAATTTCATGCAGCTGCAGCAGAACTAAAAAAAATTGACGACAAATTTTTTAAATTAAAAAACCATAACCCACAGTTCAAAAGTGCAATCAAACAACTTAAAGATGATATTAAAGCTTACAGAAAAGGATTAGATAATAGTGAAGAAATATCATCTGACTATGCAAAAAATATTGTTAAAATTGCAAGAAGAATAGAGTTTGCAAGTATCTATCCTCCTAATGCATTAAATGAAATGCAGGCAGCAATAATAGAGTTTGATGAATTGCAAAATAAAGAACAAGGTGGATTAAGATTAATAGATATTCTTCTATTCCCAGCTGGAACAATTGTTGCAAGTGGACCAACATGTTCTGAACAAGGTTCAGGTAGATGGTTACCTAAACCATCAGATACATTTAATAAGTTTGTATTGATGTCTAAACCAAGTGTTGGATACAAAAATATTCCTCTTTTATGGATTGAGATGGTTGATGTAAGTAAAATGATTGGATTTATTTTACCTGATTGGATAGCAGATATACTACCTGGTGAATATCCAGTGCATACAAAAGACGGAATTGTAAAAGAAAACTTTAAAAGCAACGTTTTAAAAGTTGTTACTGGTGACTTTAAATTATTTAAAGTGCCTGTTCCATATGGACATATATGGGACTCATTCTTAAGGGTATTTTTAGGTTTAGTTTTTGGAATTCTTATTGGGGTGCCATTAGGATTATTTATGGGTCTAAATCGATTTGCCAAAGGTTTCTTTGATCCTTTAATCGAATTATACAGACCTGTTCCACCGTTAGCTTGGGCGCCATTGATTATTTCAGTTCTTGGAATAGATAATACGGGTAAAATATTTTTATTATTTATGGTCTCACTTTCAATTATGATTATTTCTGCAAGAGCTGGTGCATCAGGAACACAGCTTTCAAAAATACATGCTGCACATTCGTTAGGAGCTACTAAAAAACAAATTTTAAGATATGTGATTTTCCCTAATTCACTTCCTGAAATTCTTACAGGAATTAGAGTTGCTGTTGGTATGTGTTGGGGAACACTTGTTGCTGCAGAGTTTCTAGCAGGTACAACTGGTATTGGTTTTGTTGAAAATGTTGCAAAAAAATACTTTCAATATGAAGTTATTTGGATAACAATTTTCATAATGGGTCTGCTGGGTCTTTTATTTGATATATCTTTAAGAAAAATAATAGATAAGACTATTCCTTGGAGAGGCAAAGGTTAAGCAAACACTTTTTAATGAATTAGACCTTTTTTATAAAACCAATGGCGGCACCAATCGTAGTCAAAAATCCAGCTAAAGGTAGTATAGCAACTGCATATTTTTTGGGCATATAATTCGGTTTGAACTCAATACCTTGCATACTAATTTCTAAATACCACATTTCCCAATACTTCCCACGCATACCCTCTACAAGTTCAATTCCATAAATTATTAGGACTACACCAATTATCATAATCATAATTTTCCAGAACTGGCGTATGTATAATGAAACTCTCTCTGGTAATTTTTCATAAATTAAATTTAATGCCACATGTTCATTATCTCTTGCTGTTAGAGAAAGTGCTATAAACATTAACCAAATATTACTTAATACTGTTAGCAAATCTCCCCAAACAGGAGGGTTATTAAAAACATATCGCATTGTAACATTGTAAAGAGTAAAACCAACCATAGCAGCCAACAAGAGTGAACACATAGCTTCCAACGTACGATGAATAAAACGATCAATACTGTTTAAAAATTTTATCATTAATTACTCAATAAGTTTGGAAGAAACATTGTTAGTTCTGGTACAATAAGAATAAAAAATAAAAGTAAAAAAAGACCAACAAGATAAGGAATTAACGCAATAGCAACCTTTTCAAGACGCACTTGCGCTATTGTTGCAGAGGTAAAGTAGGCAACACCAACAGGTGGTGTTACTGATCCTATTAAGAAACCAACTATAACAACCATAGCTGCTTGTACCTCAGGAAAGCCTGCTTGAGACATAACATTTACAAGCACTGGACCAACAATGATAATATTAACTGCTGAGTCCATTACCGTTCCAAGAAGAAAAATAAATAATATCAAAGCTAAAATAAATAATATAGGAGAATCCGCTAAGCCTAAAAGCCAAGTTTCAAGATCACCAATTGCTCCAAGAGAAGTAAGTAACCAACTAAATGGTCCTGAGGCAGCTATGATTATAAAAACCATTGCTGAATTACGGAATGCTCGTCGAAAAGCTCCTGTACAATCTTTCCATTTGATAGTTCGATAAACAAATACACCTGTAAACAATGCAACCAAAGCAGTGATGGCTCCTGCTTCAACAACAGATGCGACACCTCCCATTACTGAACCCACTAAAACTAAAGGTATTAAAAGAGCAAATGAAGAACGATATAATTCTTTACCAGCTCGACGTACTGAGAATGGTTCATCACTTCGCTCGAAGTTATATTTAACTGCAAAGTAATGATTGATTACCATTATCACAACACCAATCAAAATCCCTGGTATAATTCCGGCTGCAAATAATGCTGCAATCGAAATCTCAGTTGCATTGGCAAGAACAATCATCATGATACTAGGTGGAATAATCCCTCCTATAGTGGAACTTACTCCTGTAACAGCAGCTGAAAATGCAGCGGGATAACCTGCTTTTTTCATTGCTGGTAAAACTAATGCTCCGACTGTTGCGGTATCTGCTACAACAGAACCATTCATGCCCGCAAAAAACATACTCACAAGAACATTAACTTGAGCCAACCCTCCTCTTATACGTCCAATTAATGCTCTACTTAAAGCAACTAAACGGTCAGTGATTGTTGCACTTGTCATCAACTCACCTGTTAACATAAAGAATGCAATGGCGGTCAATGGTACTGAGTCTATAGCAGTAAACATTTGACTAGGAATTAAAACAAGAGGAACAGCATCTGTTAGAAGAATATAAACAAATGGAATCAGTATTAATATAAAGCCAATTGGAGCTCCTAATAAAATTAGAAAAAGGAGTACTACAAGTAAAATAATACTTTCCATGAATACTTATAAGTTATGATTTTTTTTAGGTAAAGACCATCTAATTCTAAAAAATTAAATGGTCTTTACACAATTTTTGTTGAACAAATTATAGAGCGCCAGCTGCTTCTAACTGAGCTACAAATCCATCCATACCTTGTTCTAAAAGTACTCTTTTAGCTACTTCAGGTTCGAAAGTGCCCTTAGCGTCTAACCAAGCACCGATTGCACCGGCTCTCCACTTAGTCATTTCCGCTTCTGTTGGTACATACCACTCTTTAGCAGATGCTTTAATTGCATCTTCACCATTTTTAATCCAAGCGTTATCCAACTCGTTTACTTTCTCTCCATAAGCATCAGCTGCTTCGTGTAACCATTTTCTTTGTTGGTCAGACAATGCATTGTACTGTTTAGCATCCATCGCTAAAATATTTCCAGACCACATTCCTCCGATCTCAGTGAAATATTTTGCAACTTCATGAAGTTTTGCTACATGCTGCCATGGACTAGCAACATACTGACCTTCAACTACACCTGATTGAAGACCTTGATATAATTGACTCCAGTCATAAGGTGTTGGTGTTGCACCCCAATTTTTAACTAGCATGAATTCAACTGGACTTTTAGTAGTTCTCCATTTAAGTCCTTTCATATCATCTGGTTCATGAACAGGTTTAGTTGCATTTCCAAGCTGTCTAAATCCTCCACTTGAGTATACAGAAAGGCAAATATGACCAGCATTTTCAAGAGCTAGTTTACACTGTCTTTCAGCTAACCATTCATCTGATATTCTTTTAGCATCCTCTAGTGATTTGAAAATAAAAGGCAAATCGAAAATTGCTAATTCTGGCCCAAAATTACCGTAGTTTGCAGTAGAACTAGTCCACAAAGCTATAAGTCCTTGGTTAGCTTGTTCTCCACATTTTTGCTCTGCGCATAAGCTTCTTTGATAATGAGGTTCAATTTTCATTTTACCTCCAGATGCTTTCTCCATAGCCGGTATAAGCGCCTGATCTATTGC
>CACJGD010000033.1 GCA_902592935.1 uncultured Pelagibacteraceae bacterium
CAGCAATTCTTGAAAATTTTTCTATTTCTTTTTTGTTTATACTAGTCATTGAGATAAACAGTTGACATAACAATTAAGATGTATTTTATCAATTATTAATTAAATATTAATAATTATATTAGCATGAAAACGGTTGTATTAAAATTTGGTGGAACCTCTGTAGGAAGCATAGATAGAATTAAAAAGGTATGTAAAATAATTGCTTTTTACAAAAAGAAAAAAAATAGGGTAGTAGTTGTCTCATCAGCAATGAGTGGTGTGACAAATGAATTGGTAAATAAATCAAAATTAATTAG
The DNA here is from genome assembly GCA_902592935.1 of uncultured Pelagibacteraceae bacterium. GTDB lineage: Bacteria > Pseudomonadota > Alphaproteobacteria > Pelagibacterales > Pelagibacteraceae > Pelagibacter. The sequence continues at coordinate 297 of CACJGD010000033.1, forward strand.
CAACACGTTTGATAGAGCCGAATACGATGCATTGGTTTCGACTGGAGAACAAGTAGCATGTGCGCTTATTGCTGGAAGATTAAAACATAGTGGGTTCAAATCAAGATCTTGGATATCTTGGCAATTGCCTATTTTAACAGAAGGTCCTCATTCGAGTGCTAGAATTAGTTCAGTAAGTACTCAAACACTGAGTAGATATATTAAATCAGGCGGTATACCTGTCATCACAGGTTTTCAGGGTGTTAGCAAAGATTTAAGAATTACTACTATTGGAAGAAGTGGATCTGATGCAACAGCAATTATGATCGCAAAGTTTATCAAAGCTGATGAGTGTATAATTTATACAGATGTAGATGGAGTGTATACTACTGATCCAAGGCAATATAAAAAAGCAAAAAAAATTAAAAAAATTTTTTATGATGAGATGTTGGAAATGGCATCCCTTGGCTCGAAAGTAATGCAACCTACATCTGTTCAGGATGCGAAATTAAATAGGATTGATATTAAGGTAAAATCTTCATTTGTTTCAAAATCTGGAACACTAATTACAGGTTCAAAAAAAGCATTTAGTGACCAAATTATAACAGGAATATCATCAACAAAAAATGATGCTAAAATTACAATTGTAGGTGTAAAAGATAGACCAGGTGTTGCTGCTTCAATTTTTAAACCACTATCGAATAATCTTATTAATGTAGATATGGTAGTTCAAAACATTTCTTTAGATGGAAAAGAGACTGATCTTACATTTACTATAAAATCTGAAGATTTAAAAAAAACAGAAAAATTAATTAAACAAAATAAAAAAATATCTTTTAAAAAATTATCATTTGATAAAAGTGTTTCTAAAATTTCTATTATAGGTGTAGGCATGATAACTACTCCAGGAATAACATATAGAATGTTTCAGGCTTTAGCTTCAAGAAAGATTAATATTTTGGTTATTTCTACTTCTGAGATAAAAATTTCGGTTCTAGTTTCTGCTAAGCATGCTAAAAGAGCTATAGCTGCTTTACATAAAGAATTTAAATTAGAATAATATAATGAGCGTAAGACCTTTTAGAGATATCAAAAGAAGAAAAACAAAAGTAATTAATGTTGGAAAAGTAAAGATTGGTGGTGATAACCCTATTTCTGTTCAATCAATGACGAACACACTAACTACAGATGTTAAAGCAACTATCAAACAAATAAATAATATAACAGAGGAGGGTGCAGATATTGTCAGAATTTCTTGTCCTGATGAGAGTTCAACATTAGCACTAAAAGAAATTATAAAACATGTCTCAATACCAGTAGTTGCAGATATTCATTTTCATTATAAAAGAGCTATTGAGGCAGCAGAAAATGGAGCTAGCTGTTTAAGAATTAATCCAGGAAATATTGGAGATGCATCAAAGATTTATGAGGTATTAAAAGCTGCAAAGAATAATAATTGTTCAATAAGAGTTGGAGTTAACGCAGGCTCATTAGAAAAGGATATTTTAGAAAAATATAAAGAGCCTTGTCCAGAGGCTTTAGTAGAAAGCGCTCAGAGAAATATAAAAATTTTAGAGGATAAAGATTTTTTTAATTTTAAAATTAGTGTCAAATCATCAGATGTATTCCTATCTATTGCAGCTTACAGACAGCTATCTAAGGTTACAGATTATCCTTTGCATCTTGGAATTACAGAGGCAGGCAGTTTTGTTTCTGGAAGCATAAAATCATCTATTGGTCTTGGTAGTTTGTTGATGGATGGTATTGGAGATACAATAAGAATTTCCTTATCTGATAATCCAACTCAGGAAGTAAAAATAGGTAACGAAATATTAAAATCACTTAATTTAAGAAATAGAGGTGTGAAGATAATATCTTGTCCATCATGCGCAAGACAGGCGTTTCAAGTGATCGATACAGTTAAAATTTTGGAAGAAAAATTAGCTCATATTAAAACACCAATAACTCTATCTATTATTGGCTGTGTTGTTAATGGACCAGGAGAAGCCGCAATGACAGATATTGGAATTACCGGTGGGGGCAAAGGAAACAACATGCTTTATTTATCTGGTGTTCAGAATGAAAAAGTTTTGACTGAAGATATAATCAACAAGGTTATTAGTGAAGTTGAGAAGAAAGCATCTGAACTAGAGAACTAATAATGATTCCCCAAAAAACGATTGAAGATCTAATAATAAAACATTCATCTTTAGAAAAAGATCTATCTTCAGGTGAATTAGATAAGAAGTTATTTGCAGAAAAATCAAAGGAGTATTCTGATTTAAATGAAATAGTTGGAATTGCTAAAGATTATCTTTCTTTTCAAAGAGAAAAAGAAGAATTGGGAAAAATATTGAATGATAGTTCTGCTGATGAAGAATTAAAAAATATGGCAGAATTAGAATTAATAGAATTAGAGGATAAACACGAAGCTAATGAAAAAAAATTAAAATTATTTTTATTACCTAAGGATGAGGCAGATAAAAAAAATGCAATTATTGAAATACGAGCAGGTACAGGTGGATTAGAGGCAAGTTTATTTGCATCAGACTTGTTTAAAATGTATGAAAAAGTGAGTCATAAAAAAAAATGGTCTTTAGAATTAATTTCTATATCAAGAAGTGATGCAGGTGGTCTAAAAGAAGTTATAGCCTCTATTAAAGGAAGTAATATCTACTCAACATTGAAATATGAAAGCGGTGTTCATAGAGTACAAAGAGTACCAGATACTGAAACTCAAGGAAGGGTACATACATCTGCAGCAACTGTAGCTGTATTACCAGAAGCAGAGGAGGTTGATCTAAAAATAAATGATACAGACTTAAGAATTGATGTATTTAGAGCAGGAGGTCCAGGTGGACAATCTGTTAATACGACTGATAGTGCGGTTAGGATTACCCATATACCAACAGGTTTATCTGTATCTCAACAAGATGAAAAATCACAACATAAAAACAAAGCCAAAGGAATGAAAATTTTGAGAGCTCGTCTTTATGAACTAGAAAGATCTAGAATAGACCAAGAAAGATCTCAAGATCGTAAGACAAAAATTGGTACTGGAGATAGATCAGAAAGAATCAGAACTTATAATTTTCCTCAGGGCAGGGTTACAGATCACAGAATAAATTTAACACTTCATAAATTAGATGAATTTTTAGAGGGTGAGGCATTTGATGAAATGATTGAGTCATTAACTTTACAAGCACAAGAAGAAAGCCTTAGTAATTTGAAATAAAATATGGACATAAATTTAGCAATAAGTCAGGGTTCTAAGATCTTAAGGAATAAATATATACCTAACTCACAATTAGACGCCGAAATTTTAATGGCACAAACAATAAATAAAGATAGGAATTACATTTTGCTAAATTTTAACACCTTTCTTAATAAAAAAGATTTAGATAATTTTAATAAGCTAATTGAAGAGAGATCTTTAGGAAAACCAGTTGCTCATTTAATTAATAGAAAATTTTTTTGGAGCTCAGAGTTTTTTGTAACCAATAACACATTGATACCTAGACCTGATACTGAATTAATTGTCGAAAATGTATTAAGATTAACAAAACAAAAAAATAAAATTAATATACTAGATATAGGTGTTGGTTCAGGCTGTATTCTTTTATCAATATTAAAGGAAAGACATAATTTTTATGGAACAGGTATAGATATAAGTAAAAAATGTTTAAATATAAGTAAAATAAATGCAATTAATCTTAAAGTTAATACCAGATTAAAATTATATAAATCAGATGTTGACAAATTCAATTTAGGTAAATATGATTTAATTGTATCTAATCCTCCTTATATTAAAAGTAACAAAATAAAATATTTGGAAAGAGACGTTGCTAACTTTGAGCCAAAACTAGCATTAGATGGTGGATTAGATGGTTTATCAGAAATCAGAAAAGTAATTAAAAAATCCTCTGAACTGATAAAAAAAAATGGAATGTTTATTTTAGAGATCGGGTTTGATCAAAAAAATAAAGTTATTAATTTATTAAATAAAGAAGGTTTTTATATAAATAGTACTCAAAAAGATCTCGCTAAAAACGATAGATGTATTGTAAGTACAAAAATATGATAATTTAAATCATGGTAACATTTAGAAATAATAATAATAACAGAAGAAACAGCTTTAGAAGAAATCCAAGAAACTTTAAATCAAATAACGACACCTCCAAATTCGGTTCTAATTTTTCAAATAATGAAAATTTTAAAAGAAAAGCTCCAGGAAGAAATAACCATAATGCACCAAAACTAATTGAAAAATATAATGATTTAGCTAGGGAGGCTTTATCAAATGGTGATAAAATCTTATCAGAAAATTATTTACAGCACGCTGATCACTTTACAAGAATACTTAACGAAAAAGAAAACTTTAGAAGAGAGAAATTTCCCGAGAATAGAATTGAGAATAATTCTGACGTTTCTAATGAGAACACAGACCAAGATTTTAATAAAGATTTAGTTGAAGCATCTAATGATGAAAATAAAACTCAAAAAAGCGTAAAGCCCCAAGTAGAAATAAATTAGTTTATTCCAATAATTTTTTCTGATTTAAGAACATCTATTTTAATTTTTTCAGTTTCAAATAACTTTCGTTCTTTATTTTTTAAAATCTTTCCTGAAGGTAGTTTAAGTTTTTGAGAATTAACTTTTTTCCCATTTACTATTACTTCATAATGCAAATGTGGACCTGTAGATTTTCCTGTTGAACCCACGTAACCAATAACTTGACCTTGTTTAACTCTTACACCTGACTTGATACCTCTGGCAAATTTAGACATATGTGCATATAAAGTTTGATATGTTGAGTTATGTCTAATTTTAACACAGTTACCTCCTCCTCCACACCAACCAGCTTTTTTTACTACGCCGTCCCCAGATGCCATTATTGGTGTACCAGTAGGTGCAGCAAAGTCTGTTCCTTTATGCATTTTATTAAATCCATCGATAGGATGTTTTCTCATTCCAAATGGAGACGAGAGTCTTGCACCATTAATAGGTGTTTTCATTAATGCTTTTTTTACACTCTTACCATTTTTATCATAGTGGCCTTCACTTCCTTCTTTATCAAAATAATATAAGGTATTATCTTGTCCACTAAGTTGAAGGTTTGAAAAAATAATTTCTCCTGTTTCAATAATTTCTTTTTTTTCATTTAAAAAAATCTCATACATAATTTGAAATTTATCTTTTTTTCTTATATCTCTTTGAAAATCAACTTGAAAACCATATATCCTTGCAAATTCAATTATAGTGTTTGGAGGAATATTTT
>CACJGD010000034.1 GCA_902592935.1 uncultured Pelagibacteraceae bacterium
CTAATCTCTACTTGGCCAGATTTAGCATTAGTTACAGCTTCTTTTATGTTTTCAGAAACTGAACCAAGTTTTGGATTAGGCATTAATCCTTTTGGTCCCAAAACCTTTCCTAACTTAGAGAGTTTTACCATCATTCCTGGTGTACAAATTAATTTTTCAAAGTTTAATTCTCCACCTTTAATTTTCTCAACAAATTCATCACCGCCTACAATGTCTGCACCAGCATCCTTTGCATCTTGCGTTTTATTGTCTTCACAAACTACAGCAACTTTTACTTTTTTTCCTGTTCCACCAGGTAGATTAACTACAGTTCTTATATTAACTTCGCTTTTTTTTTGTTTGTTATTTATTTGAAAACTTAAATCTAAAGACTCATCAAATTTAGTTGTGCAGTTTTTCTTAAGTTCAGGTAATAATTTTTCTATAGACTCTGCAGTCAACTCTTTTGTCTTTTCAGGTAATTTTTTGTATCTTTTTGATGCCATTATTCTTTAACCTCAATACCCATTGATCTTGCTGATCCTGCAATAATTTTTATAGCTTCTTCAACATCATGTGCATTTAAATCATTCATTTTTTCTTTTGCAATACTTTCTAATTGTTTTTTTGAAATTGAAGCAACGATATTTCTACCAGGTTCTTTTGATCCACCTTTAAGTTTTACAGCTTCTTTGATATAGTAAGAAGCAGGAGGTGATTTAATTTTAAAATCAAATTTTTTATCTTTATAAACTGTGATCTCGACTGGAACAGGTTTACCTGCCATAGATTTGGTTTTGTCATTAAACGCTTTACAAAATTCCATTATATTTACACCACGCTGACCTAATGCAGGGCCAACTGGTGGAGCTGGATTTGCTTGACCACCTTTTATTTGTAATTTTATAAATCCACTAATTTCTTTAGCCATTAACTTACCTTCTCAACCTGATTATATTCTAAATCTACAGGTGTAGGACGACCAAATATAGAAACAGACACCTTAAGTCTAGCTTTTTCTTCATCAATTTCCTCAATCATTCCAGTAAATGACGCAAATGGCCCATCAACTACTTGCACTTTTTCACCTACGCTGTACTCAATACCAGATTTTGGTTGAGCAACGCCATCTTTGATTTGACCTAAAATTTTTTCTACTTCTTTGTCTGACACTGGAACAGGAATACCTTTTGTACCCAAAAAACCACTAACTCTTTTTATATTTTTAATCATATGATAAATATTGTTATCCATCTCACTTTTAATTAACACATATCCAGGGAAGTACTTTTTTTTTCTTTGTACTCTTTTACCTCTTTTAACCTCAGTTACATCGTGAGTTGGGACTATTATCTCCTCAAATTTATCACCAATCTTTGCTTTATCCGCTTCTTCCTTAATTAAAGCAGCAACTTTATTCTCAAAGCTTGAGTGTGATTGAACTATGTACCAATTTTTCATTACAAACTCACCTTAAGTAATAGTTCTAAGAAAAACTTCAAAACCTGATCTAAAAGAAGAAAAAATAGAGACATAATTACTGCCATTGCAAACACCATTAAAGCTCCTTGCAAAGTCTCTTTCCAAGTTGGCCAAGTAACCTTAAATGCTTCCTGTTTTACTTCCTGTATAAATTTAATTGGGTTTCTCATATTTACAAAGCTCAAATTGGCAGGAGCGGAGGGACTCGAACCCTCAGCCTCCGGTTTTGGAGACCGGCGCTCTACCAATTGAGCTACACTCCTATTTATATAGAGTTACTCTATAATTTTAGTTACTACTCCTGCTCCAACAGTTCTTCCACCTTCTCTAATTGCAAAATTTAATTTTTCTGCCATTGCGATTGGTGTAATTAATTTCACTGTAAATTTAGCGTCATCACCTGGCATAACCATTTCTGTACCAGCTGGTAACTCTACTTCACCTGTAACGTCTGTTGTTCTAAAATAAAACTGAGGTCTGTATTTAGTAAAGAAAGGTGTATGTCTTCCTCCTTCATCTTTTTTAAGTACATAGGCTTGAGCTTCAAATTTAGTATGTGGAGTAATTGATCCTGGTTTACAAAGAACTTGACCTCTTTCGATATCATCTCTCTCTATACCTCTTAATAAAATTCCTACATTATCACCAGCCTCACCTGAATCTAAAAGTTTTCTAAACATTTCTACTCCTGTACAAACTGATTTTTTAGTTTCTCTAATTCCAACTATTTCAACTTCTTCACCAGTTTTAATAACCCCTGACTCCACTCTTCCAGTTGCAACAGTTCCTCTTCCAGAAATTGAAAATACGTCCTCAACTGGCATCAAAAATGGCTTATCAACTTCTCTAGCCGGTTGTGGAATATGTTCATCAACAGCTTTCATTAATTCTAAAATTGAATTTTTTCCAATTTCATCATCTCTTCCTTCAACTGCTGCTAAAGCCGAACCTTTAACGATTGGTGTTTTATCACCTGGATATTTATATGAAGTTAAAAGTTCTCTAATTTCTTCTTCAACAAGTTCAATCATTTCTTTATCGTCAACTTGATCTACTTTATTTAAGTAAACAACAATTGCAGGAATTCCAACTTGTCTCCCTAAAAGAATATGTTCCCTTGTTTGTGGCATTGGACCATCAGCTGCGTTAACAACTAAGATCGCTCCATCCATTTGTGCAGCTCCTGTAATCATGTTTTTAACATAGTCAGCGTGGCCAGGACAGTCTACGTGAGCATAGTGCCTTTTTTCAGTTTCGTATTCAACGTGTGCTGTTGAAATTGTTATACCTCTCTCTTTTTCTTCAGGTGCTTTATCAATTTGATCATAAGCAACCGCTGTTCCACCGCCTGCTTGTGCTAATACATTTGTAATCGCGGCAGTTAGAGTTGTTTTACCATGGTCGACATGACCAATAGTCCCAATGTTACAGTGGGGTTTGTTTCTTACAAATTTTTCTTTTGACATTACTTTTTACCTCAGTTTATTTGTTTTCATTTCTAATTTTATTTTCTTGGAGCGGGTAAAGGGAATCGAACCCTTACATCCAGCTTGGAAGGCTAGCGTTCTACCATTGAACTACACCCGCACAACCCCAAGAGTAACACTCCATGTTATTTAAATTTTTATTAAATGGTGGAGGGGGAAAGATTCGAACTTTCGAAGACCGAAGTCAACGGGTTTACAGCCCGCCCCATTTGACCGCTCTGGAACCCCTCCTATGGGGAAGTGTCCCCTTGTTCAATAAAGCTTCAAATAACAAGCGTTTTATATATTTTATTTATGCAAATGCAACACGTGATTTAATAAGTAAATATTAAAAAAAGCGTGTAAAACACTTAGTAATTTATGAATAAATCATCTTTTTTCATTGTTGGTCAACATGCAGTAATTGAGGCTCTAAAAAACCCTAAAAGAAAGGTTTTAAGAGTTTTCTTAACCGAGGAGTCTAAAAAAAATATTCATAGAAAAAACCCTAATAAAAATATTTTAGAAGACGTAAAAGTTTATTTTAAATCTAAAAAAGAATTAGATAAGTATACTTCTAAAGAGCAACTCATGCATAATGGTTATGTTGCTGAGATTGAGCATTTAGATCAACTAGACTTAAAGCAATTTATTAAAGATAAAAACAATTTAACATTCGTCTGTCTTGATGAAGTTACAGATCCAAGAAACATTGGTTCATTAATAAGAAGTGCTGCATCATTTGATATTCATGGATTAATAATTAAGGAAAGACATTTTCCACGTGATAGTAAACTAATGTACAAATCTGCAAGTGGATGTATGGAGCATGTAAATATTTTTCAGGTATCTAACATTAATTCTACTTTAAAAAATTTGAGAGAAAAAAATTTCTGGGTTTATGGTTTTGATACAAAAGGTCAAAAAGATTTCACAGATATAAAATGGGAAGGAAACAATATACTTTTGTTTGGTTCAGAAGGATTTGGAATGAAACAGCATACAAGTAAATATGCAGATTTTTTAGTTAAAATTAATATTAATGAAGATATTGAAAGTTTAAATATATCAAATAGTGCAGCAATAGTGTTTCATCACCTTAGTTATTTAAAAAAAAAGAGTTGATTATTTTATAAATTATTAATAATTATTGCGCATGCCCTTGTAGCTCAGCTGGTAGAGCAATTGATTTGTAATCAATAGGTCCGCGGTTCGAATCCGTGCGGGGGCACCACTTCACTTACTTTTTAATCAAAATAATTTATGCAAAAGATATTCTTGCCACAATAAGTGTGGTCAGAGTGTGGACAGATTTGTAGACCAATCAAGTAGTCTATGAATCCTGTAATAGCTTATATGTTAGAAATGTAAGTTCTAATACAATTAAGACTTCTATCATTATAATGGTTTTCTTTTTTCACACATCAATGGTTCAGAAACTATCTTATTTGTTTTTGCTGAATAAACACCCATCAAGCCTGTTCGTCTATCCAGCATATAGTAAACATCTTGTTGAAATAAGTTAGCAGTTCTAGATTTTCCAACTTTTAATATTTCAGTCTTTACTAATTTTGAATTATATTTTGAAACATCAGCACAACCAGTGCTTTCACCATTTTCAGATACACCACACCATTTTTTTTTATTTATAGACTCAATTAGATAACCTGTGTCTTGAGTAAACTTACAAGTCAGTAATAGGTCAGCATAAGCATTACCGCTTAACAACAAACCCAGAACCACGATCCCTAAAAGTTTTTTCATTCTAATACGGATCCAACTCTATTTTGATCAAAATAATCTATCAATGCAAACGACATAGCTTGTCCTCTTAGTTTATGTTTTTTATCGAATACAAAACTTAGAGTTTGAGGATAAACTAAAGCACTAGCTGCAACCCAATGATTTCTAGCTACAACACCAGCACCATTAACAATTAAATCTTGATATTTTTTTTTCATGATTTTCTTAGTAATCTTATATTTTTTAATTATTGGTTTATTATTTGGATCTTCAAATGCAATCTCAATCAAATCATCTATAGCTTTTTCTTTTTCTCTGGATTTCTTGAACATAGTGTCCATGTCAAAGTCCATTGATACATCTGATAGGATTTTATAAATCTTAATTAATTTTGAAGATTTTTTAATACTTCTAAATATTCCAAAAACCATTATTTGCTAGGCCCCCAAATTTTTCCACCCCAGAGATAGCTCAAATGAACGTAGCACATTCTGAATGAAAACAGTCCGCCAATAAATAACAAATAATAAACCCATGTACTTCCAGTCCAATTAATTGCATACCAAATCAAACCTACTCCAATAATTAAATCAATTAATGACCAAGCAACCATAGTCCATTTAGGGAATGATTTTCTTAAATCTTTTTTATCTGCAGACCAATAAACTTTTTTGTTGTAGTCTCTAGTTGAATACTGGTTCTTTCTTTTCATCGTAAAACTTTATCATTGTGCCCATAGTGTGACCAGACT
>CACJGD010000035.1 GCA_902592935.1 uncultured Pelagibacteraceae bacterium
TGGGTTTATAGTTGAAAGAAAAGATAATTTATTAGGAATAGTTTTAACACATGCTCACGAGGATCACATTGGTGCAATCGCTCATTTATGGCCAAAATTACAATGTAAAATTTTTGCAACTCCTTTTACAGCTGTATTAATCCAAGAAAAATTTAGAGAAAAACAAATTGATATAACCAATGATTTACAGATTGTTGAATTAAATGGAAAAGTTTCCTTGGATCCATTTGAAATTGAATACATTACATTAACACATTCCATATTAGAACCAAACGGACTTAGAATAAAAACTCCTGCTGGAGTTATTTTACATACTGGAGATTGGAAGGTAGATCCAAATCCCTTGATTGGTGAAAATATAAATGAAAAAAGATTGAAGGAAATTGGAGAAGAAGGTGTGTTAGCAATGATTTGTGATTCAACAAATGTTTTTAGCGCTGGTAGATCAGGTTCAGAATTAGATGTAAGAAAAAATATGTTAAACGTTATGTTCAGGTTAAAAAAAAGAATTATTATAACGTCTTTTGCTTCTAATGTAGCTAGAATGGAAACAGCTTTTTATTGTGCAGAGCAAACGGGAAGACAAATCTCATTAGTTGGAAGATCCATGCACCGGATTTATAAAGCTGCACGTCAATGTGGATATTTAAAAAATACAATTGAACCAATTGATCCACGAGAAGCTAAAAATTTCTCAAGAGAAAAAATTGTATATTTATGTACTGGAAGCCAAGGCGAACCAATGGGTGCTATGATGAGAATTTCTAGTTATGTTCATCCAGATGTTTATATTGAAAAAGATGATGCTGTAATTTTTTCTTCAAAAATTATACCTGGAAATGAAAAAAAGCTTTATAAACTTCATAATCAACTTGTTAAGGATGGAATAGAAGTAATATCTGAAGAAACTGAATTTGTTCATGTTTCTGGACATCCAAATAGAGAAGATCTTAAAGAAATGTATCAATGGGTAAAACCCAGGTGCGTAATACCTGTACACGGTGAACATAGGCACATGATAGAACACATTAATTTTGCAAAAGAAATGCAAGTACCCCATCCAGTTCAAGTAGAAAATGGTGATATTGTTAAGTTATATCCAGGTGAAAAACCCGAGGTATATGACAAGGCTCCAAGTGGCAGACTTTATTTGGATGGTAGTGTAAGTGTGGATCCAGACTCACAATCAATAAAAGATAGGAAAAATTTAAGTGCAAATGGATATCTTGAGGTAACAATAATGATTACACCTAAAGGAAATATACACAATAATCCCATACTTTCATTTCGTGGTTTACCTGTAGATGATCGAGATGATTTTGTTTATGGATTAGAAGAGGAAATAGAGAAGACCTCTAGAACTTTTAAAATTGGAAGTAAACAACAAGAACACAATCTAGTTGATGCATTAAAAATTGCTTGCAGGAAATTTTCTAAAGAAAGAACAGGAAAAAAACCTTTTACCAATATTAATTTAGTAAGAATTTAATGAGTTTAACAGGCTTGGCTATTATCTATGTAATTATATGGTGGATAGTTTTTTTTGCTATTTTGCCTATTGATGTAAATCGAACAAAGACAGTAAAAATTGATGGTGAGGATCCAGGATCACCTGAAAATCCCAAAATGATGAAAAAATTCCTTTATTGCACTGGAATTACTACTGTCATTTTCATCATAATTTACTTATTAATTAAATTTGAATATTTAAATTTAAGAAATATGATTAATTAAGATGCTTTTATCAAATTCATTTATACCAATATTAAAAAACAATCCCTCAGAGGCAAAAATTAAATCCCATCAATTAATGTTAAGAGTAGGTATGATCAAGCAAGCCTCTGCAGGAATTTATTCATGGTTGCCTTTAGGTTTTAAGGTCATGAAAAAAATAGAAGACATTGTTAGACAAGAGCAAAATAAAATTGGAGCTCAAGAAATATTAATGCCAACAATTCAATCCAGTGAAATTTGGAAAGAGAGTGGTCGTTATGAAGACTATGGTGAGGAGATGCTTAGAATAACTGATCGTCAAAATAGAGAAATGTTATATGGACCAACTAATGAAGAGCAAGTTACTGAAATTTTTAGATCTTCAATAAAATCTTATAAATCACTTCCACAACTTTTGTACCACATACAATGGAAGTTCAGAGATGAAATTAGACCTAGATTTGGAATTATGCGTGGTAGAGAGTTTTATATGAAAGATGCTTATTCATTTGATGTATCTGATGAAGAAGCATTTTATTCTTATAATAAATTCTTTCTTTCATATTTAAGAACATTTAAAAGATTATCTTTAACAGCTATACCCATGGCTGCTGATACAGGCCCAATTGGCGGAAATTTATCTCATGAATTTATTATTCTTGCCGATACAGGTGAAAGTAAAATTTTTACAGATAAAAGAATATTTGATCTTAATAGTGATGATACTCAACTAGAAAAAGCATCACTAGAAAGTATGAGAAAAAAATATGAACAGTTTTATGCTGTAACTGATGAAAAGTTTAATAAAGAAGAATTTGAAAAAACTGTTTCTAAGGAAAATCAATTGATCACAAAAGGTATAGAAGTAGGTCATATATTTTATTTTGGTGACAAGTATTCAAAACCAATGGGAGCATCTGTTGATTTGCCAGGAGGAAAAAAAGATTTTGTTAAAATGGGTTCTTATGGAGTTGGTGTATCAAGGCTTGTAGGGGCTATAATAGAGGCTAAATATGATGATAAAAATGAAATCATGAAATGGCCATTGTCTGTTGCTCCCTATGATATTGCTTTAATACCTATGATAAATAAAAATGACATCACTGCTTTAGAAAAAGCAAATAATATTAATAAAGAATTACTCAATAATAATATTGATTCAATTACTGATGATACAGATGAAAATTTCTCATCAAAAATTAAAAAAATGAATTTAATTGGCGCTCCGTACCAGATTATTATTGGTAAGAAAAGTGAAGGTGATTTATTAGAGTTTAAAGAAACTGGTGGAGAAACTCAGAATTTACCGCTAAGTAAAATTATAGAAATTATAACTAAACAAAAAAATTCAATTTGATTTCTACTATAGAAAAAGAAATTACTTTAAGATTTTTAAAAGCCAGAAAAAATGATGGTTTTTTGAATGTCATATCTATTTTTTCTTTTATTGGTATAAGTCTTGGAGTTGCAGTTCTAATTATAGTGATGTCTGTTATGAATGGATTCAGAACTGAATTAATAGATAAGATAGTTGGTTTAAATGCTCATGCAGTTATTAAACCTTATGACAAACCTTTAGTGTTTATGTTGGATAATGATTTTGCTAAAGCAGTTATGTCAAATGATGGAGAAGCAGTTATTTTTTATAATAATAAAACCAAAGGAGTTTTGCTAAAAGGTTATTTGGAAAATGATTTTAAAGAATTAAAGATTTCGAATAATAAAAAATTTTTCGGTTCTAAAAATTTAAATGAAAATACAATTTCTATTGGTCGAGATTTAAGTAATATTTTAGGATTAGATATTGGAGATGAGGTTTCAATTACTTCACCCTCAGGAGTTCAAACATTAGTTGGGTCTTTACCAAAGCAAAAATTATTTCTTATAACCTCAATATTTGAAAGCGGATTATCAGAATATGATGAAAATATTGCATATATAAATTTAAACACTTTAGAAGATTTTTTTGACAAAAATAGAGATGATAGATTTATCGAGTATTATTTTAAAGATCCAAAAAAAATAGAAAATCATAAAGAAAAGCTGATGAAACTATATCCTGATGCATTTGTATATACATGGGCTGATATGAATAGTTCATTATTTTCAGCACTTAAAGTTGAGAGAAATGTGATGTTTATTATTTTATCTTTAATTATTATTGTAGCTGCTTTTAATATAATTTCAGGTTTAACAATTTTAGTTAAAAATAAAACTCGAGATATTGCTATTTTAAAATCTATTGGAGTTTTAAATAAATCTATAATTAAAATTTTTTTTCTTGTTGGTGTTTCAATTGGAACTTCAGCAACAATTTTTGGAATATTTTTAGGTGTAACATTCTCAATTTATGTAGAAAACATAAGACAATTTTTAAGCTCTACTTTTAATATCAGTTTATTTCCAGAGGAAATATATTTTTTAAGCAAGATGCCCTCAGAAATAAATATTAATTCTATAGTAATTATAACAATTTGCTCAATATTAATAACAATAGTAGTTTCTATATTTCCAGCACTTAAAGCTGCAAATATGGATCCTATAAAATCACTGAAGTATGAATAAATTTTTAGAATTAATTAATATACGAAAAAGTTTTACTACGGAAAAAAAAATTAATGTATTAAGAGGTCTATCTAGAAAATTTAAGCTAGGTAAAACTTATGCAATAATGGGACCCTCTGGTTCTGGAAAATCAACTTTACTTAATTTAATTTCATTAATTGATAAACCAACATCTGGTACAATTAAGTTTGATAATCTTGAGATTGATTTCAATCAAAATGAAAAAAATGATTTAATTAGAGCTAAAATACTAGGCATTGTTTACCAAGAAAATAATCTTCTCTCTGATTTCACAGCGCTGGAAAATGTTTATTTTGCTTCTTTATCTATTAATAATGACAAAAAACTAGCAACATCTAAAGCTGAAAAATTATTAAAAAAACTTGGACTTTCAAACAGATTAAACCACTTTCCCTCACAACTTTCTGGAGGTGAAGCCCAAAGAGTTGCAATAGCTAGAGCAATTATTAATAATCCTAAAATTATTTTAGCAGATGAACCAACTGGTAGTTTAGATATCAATACGGCTAAAGATATTTTTAAACTTTTAAACAATCAAAAAAGATCAGACAGAATAATTATATTTGCAACTCATAATAGATTTTTTGCAAAAAAAGCAGATTATCTATTGGAGATCAGAGATGGTAGTATAAAATCATCTAATGTCTGAATCTGTCTCACGAAATTTTAATCATTTAAAAATTCATACTCAATATTCAATTTGCGAAGGAGCGGCTAGAATTGACGATTTGCAAGAATATTCTAAGAAAAATAAAATAAAATCCTTAGGTTTGTGTGATACTTCAAATTTATGTGGTGCACTAGAATTCGCTGAAAAGATTTCAAAATCTGGTACTCAACCAATAATCGGCACTCAAATTAACTTTAAAATTGGCGAAACAACAGGTTTGCTCCCTTTGTTTGCTCTAAATGAAGTCGGAT
>CACJGD010000036.1 GCA_902592935.1 uncultured Pelagibacteraceae bacterium
AACCCCACCTACCATTACCATCCATGATAATGGCTACATGTTTTAGAGGATTCATATTGTCATTATTTCTTTTTCTTTTGAAGATACTTTTTCATCAACTGAATTTATGTGATTGTCAGTGATTGTTTGAACTTTTTTTTCATTATTTTTTTCTTCGTCTTCTCCAATTTCCTTTAATTTTAATAATTTCTTAAGATCTTCATTTGCTTCTCTTCTGATATTTCTAATAGATACTTTGCATTTTTCACCTATTGATTTAATAATTTTTTTTAATTCTGTTCTTCTTTCTTCGTTCAACTCGGGAACAGGCAATCTAATTAATTGACCGTCTATTTGAGGATTTAGTCCTAAATCTGATTTTTTTATTGCTGCATCGACTAGTGGAATATTATTTGCGTCCCAAATTTGAATATTTATCATTCTTGGCTCAGGTGTTGTTATACTGCCAATCTGGTTAATTGGCATTTGCTGTCCATATACATCTACTTTTATAAGATCGAGCATTGATGCATTAGCTCTTCCAGTTCTTAATGAAGATAGTTCTTTAGAAAAAACCTCAATGGCTTTATCCATTTTGAGGCTGTATGATTTTTCATCAAACATTTAATCTCCTATTTTAATTCTATAAAATTCTTTTATCTTTAAATCAGCTATTGATAGTTCTTTTAACACGTCTCTAACTTTTTTCTTTGGTTCCATAACCCATGCTTGAGTTAAAAGTGCGTTTTCTTCTTTAAACTTGTTCATCTTACCTAAGCTTATTTTTTTTGCAATATCTTCAGGTTTTCCTGAATTTTTTAATTCTTCAGTTACAAGTTCTTGTTCTTTATCAATAATTGATTGATCTATAGAGCTTGATTCTAGAGCTAATGGATTTGATGCAGCAATATGCATTGATAATTGCTTGCTGAATGTTTTGACAGCTTCTGAATTATCTTTTGTACCCAACGAAACCATAACTGCTAACTTTGCAACATTATCTTTTACAACTGTGTGCAAATAATGATTGTTTAATCCATCAGAATTTTCAATTGTTCTAGCTTTTCCAATTGTAATTTTTTCTCCTATTTTTGCAATTAAAGCGACCAAATTATCGTCTACAGTCTCTCCATTTTTCATTTTAGTTGATTTTAAATCTTCAATATTTGAGTTATTTTGATTATTTAACTCACTTAATTCTTTTACAAAAAGGATAAAATCATCATTTTTAGCTACAAAATCTGTTTCACAATTAACTTCAATTAATGATGTTTTGCTACTATCTCCACTTACCACAACAACACCTTCTTTTGCATCTCTAGACATTTTTTTTGATGCTTTAGAAATTCCTTTAACTCTTAAGATTTCAATTGCTTTATCTAAATCACCATTTGATTCCTTTATAGCTAAATTGCAATCTTTAAACCCAGCTCCAGTAGCTTCTCTTAGTTTTTTAACTTTTTCAATATCACTCATTAATTTAATTTCTCCTGTTCTTCGCTTGAAAACTTCTTTTCCAATTTTTCTCTATCAAGTTCTTGTATGGTTTTTGTTTTGTTTTGATCTTTGCTAGTCTTAACTTTGTCTTTTTTAATTTCACCTCTAGGTATAGAGCTTTTTGCACTAATAATTGTTTCTTTAATCAAATTACAATAAAGATCAATAGCTCTTCTCGCATCATCATTACCCGGTATAGGATAATCAATATTATCAGGGTTAGAGTTGCTGTCTAAAATAGCAATAATTGGTATTCCTAATTTAGCTGACTCGGCTATAGCTAAAGATTCATAATTAGTATCTATAACAAATACTAAATCAGGAACTTTTTTCATTTCTGAGATTCCTCCCAAAGATCTTTGTAATTTATCTTTTTTTACACTCATTTTTAAAAGTTCTTTTTTAGTAAATCCCCTGTTCTCGGAAGCTAAATCTGCCTCTAATTTTTTTAATTTTTTAATTGAGTTTGAAATTGTTCCCCAGTTGGTCAACATTCCACCTAACCATCTATAATTTACAAAATATTGATCTGTTTCTTTTGCTACTTCTGCTATAGCTTCTGATGCTTGTTTTTTTGTTGATACAAATAAGATTTTTCCATTATTTGCAATAGTATTATACACTTTTTCTAAAGCAATTTTTGTTAAATCAAGTGTTTGTGTTAAGTCAATAATGTGAATTGAGTCTCTTTTTCCAAAAATATATTTTTTCATTTTTGGATTCCATCTTAAAGTCTTATGTCCAAGATGAACGCCTGCTTCTAATAATTGTTGTATTGTAACGTTAGGTATTTTCATATTTATTCCCGGTTAAGCCACCACAGTAATTTCCAATTAAGGACCGGAGGTATAAAACCAACAACTGTGTGCGTGTTAATTTAATTTATGGAGTATTTACAAATATTTACCATATTTAACAAGTGATTATTTAGTTAATTATTGCCTGAATTTCTTGATTTCTTAAGAGATTAAGAGATTTTCTGTCTAATTTACGTGCATTTTTTAATCTAAATTTAAGGATATTATCTTCAGTAACTAAATTAATATTCACGACAGTTTTACCTTGATCTTTCAAAATGATAGATATTTTTTCGATTTGTTCCTCAGATTTTAGTTTAAATGAAACTTCGTTTATAGGACTATTAAATAATTCTTTAAGAGAAGCTATTTTTTGAACATTAATTCTAGTTAGTCGATTTTCGTCGTTTGAAACATTTTTAAATAATGTCAAAATTAGAGAACTACCTTCTTTCAAAATTTCTCTATTTAATTCTAAAACATCAGAGAAGATAAAAAGCTCAAATACACTCGATAAGTCGGTTAATTTTAAGACAGCATATGAATTTCCTTTTGCAGTTTTTCTCTCTTGAAGCTTTAACAATGTTGCAGCAATGTTTGAGTTCTTTAAATCTTCGTTTGAAATAAAACTTGAATAATCTGTTATTTTATAATCATTAAAAATTTCTTTAAATTGATTTAATGGATGATCTGAAATAAAGAAACCAACTGCTTCAAATTCTTTTGACAATCTTTCTTCAAATTTCCAATCTTCAGTTTTAATTAAGATATCATCCTGAGCATTTTCATCATCTGAAAACAAATCAATCTGATTAGCAGATTTATTATCAAATATATATTTACTTTTAGCTATCATAGCTGGAATTGAATCATGCAAAGCATTTCTATTTACATTTAATTTATCAAAAGCACCTGCTTTTACTAAACCTTCTAATTGAAGTTTATTTATATCTTTTGGATTTACTCTAGTTATAAAATCATTAATTGACTTGAATTTTCCATTTAAAATTCTTTCTTCAACTATATTTGATATTGCCTCGTATCCTACAGCTTTAATGCCACCTAATGCATAATAAAATTTATCATTAATTGTTCTAAAATCAGCAAAACATTCATTTATATCTGGACGTATAACTTCAACATTCAATCTTTTTAATTCCTCATAATACTCACTTAACTTATTTTGATTAGATATATCCATTGTCATTGAGGCAGCAATAAATTCTTTAGGATAATATGTTTTTAAAAATGCTGTTTGATATGAAATAATTGCATATGCAGCAGCATGACTTTTATTAAAACCATATTCAGCAAATGGTTCTATTTTCAAAAAAATTCCAGCAGCAACATCTTTTGCTATTCCGTTTTTAACAGCTCCAGCAATAAATCCTTGTTTCTGTTTTTCTAGTTCTGCTCTTTTCTTTTTACCCATTGCTCTTCTTAAAAGATCAGCTTGTCCAGCTGTAAATCCTGATAATTTTTGTGCTATTTGCATTACCTGTTCTTGATAGATAATTACTCCATAAGTTGGTTTTAAAATATCTTCTAAAAGTGGGTGTAAATAATCTGGTTTTTGTTTTCCATGTTTGCAATCATTATATGTTGGAATATTACTCATTGGTCCTGGTCTATATAACGCAACTAATGCAATAATATCTTCAATATGATTCGGCTTCATTTGAATTAAAGCTTCTCTCATCCCAGCGCTCTCTATTTGAAATAAGCCAACGGTTTTACCTGTGGACATTAGATCAAAAACTTTTTGATCTTCGTAACTAATTTTTTCTATATCAAAATCTTTGATTTTTTTTCTTACAAGTTTTTGTGTATTGTTAATTACTGTAAGTGTCTTTAAACCCAAGAAATCAAATTTTACTAAACCAGCATTCTCAGCAGAGTACATATCAAATTGAGTTGATGGCAATAATAGATCTGCAGAAACATCTTTGTACAAAGGAACAACTTCAGTTAGTTTTTTATCTGCTATTACTACTCCAGCGGCATGAGTGGCAACATTCCTGTTAAGACCTTCTAGTTTTAGAGAGAGATCAGTAAGTTTTTTTACTCTTGGATCATCTTTTATAAGTTTTTGTAATCGTGGCTCCCCGGCAATGCACTGTGTTAAATTTTGTGGTCTAGATGGATCAAAAGGTATCATCTTAGATATGCTATCAACAAAACCATAAGCTAATCCTAAAACTCGTCCAACGTCTCTAATTACCATTCGGGCTTTTAATTTACCAAATGTTATAATATGAGCCACACTATCTTTATATTTTGTTGTTAAATACTCAAAAACTTGATCTCTTTTATCCTCACAAAAATCTATATCAAAATCAGGCATTGAAATTCTATTTGGATTCAAAAATCTTTCAAAAATTAGATTAAATTTTATTGGATCCACGTCAGTAATTGATAAACACCAAGCCACTAAAGAACCAGCACCTGAACCTCTTCCAGGCCCTACAGGAATATCATTATTTTTAGCCCATTTAATATAGTCAGCAACTATAAGAAAATAACTAGAATATTTCATTTCTATAATAATAGAAAGTTCATGATTTAGTCTTTTTTTATATTCTTTATAAGAATTGTTATTTTCTAATTCATCATCGCTTAAACTAAATATTTTATTAAATTTGACTTTTAATCCTTCAATTGAATCTTTTTTTAAAATTTCATCTGCATTTCCATCTTTGTTACTACTAATATTTGGCAGTATTGGGTTAGAAAATAATGGTCTATAATTACATCTTAATGGAAAATTATAATTATTTTCTAGAGCCTCAGGTAAGTCTACAAATAATTCCAACATCTCTGAGTTGGTTTTTA
>CACJGD010000037.1 GCA_902592935.1 uncultured Pelagibacteraceae bacterium
CTACTGGAAAATCAAAGAAAGAAGCTGAACAAAATGCTGCTATAGAATGTTTAAAAAATACAAATAAAAAATGAATTGGTCAGACGAAGGATTTTTAATAAGTAAAAATAGATATAATGAAAATTCATTAATTGCTGAATTATTTACAAAAGATAAAGGAAAGATATCTGGAATTATATTTGGTGGTACTTCAAAAAAAATTAAAAATTATCTTCAGCTTGGCAATAAACTCCATGTTAATTACAATTCTAAAAATGAAAACAAAATAGGTTATTTTAAAATTGAAATTTTAAATGCTTATACACCTTTATATTTTGATAACAAACAAAAGTTAACTTGTATTACATCTGCTATGAATTTAATTAAAATATTAACCGCTGAGTCTCAATCTAATAATAAAGTTTATTTTATAATTCAAAATTTATTTTTAATATTAAAAGAAAAAAATTGGTTAAAAAAATATATATTTTGGGAATTAGAGCTTCTTAAAATATTAGGATACGATTTAGAGCTTGAGAATATAGTTAATAAGGATTTGGAGGGTAATAAAACTGTCTATTATGCAAGCTCATCAAATGAAAGAAAATATGTTCCTAATTTTTTGATTGAAAAAGATCTAGAGGTCAATGATTTGGATACTTTACTAAATGGTTTGAAATTAGTAGGAGATTATTTGGATAAAACTATATTAAGACCAAATAATTTAAATTATCCAAATAGCAGATTGTTATTTTTAAATACCTTAAAATAATTATTTAATTATTTTATCAAGTCTATCAGCGTAATAACTCACTATGGCGTTTGCACCAGCTCTTTTAAATGCAACTAAGCTTTCATATATTGCATCTTTATTAATTAATTTTTTTGCTATAGCTGTCTCGATTAAACTATATTCACCCGAAACTTGGTAAGCAAAAACAGGTAATTTAAATTTTTCTTTTATAGACTTAATTATATCTAAATAGGGCATTCCTGGTTTAACCATAACCATATCAGCTCCTTCTTTAATATCTAATGCAACTTCTCTTAAAGCTTCTTCTGAATTTCTAAAGTCCATCTGGTATGTTTTTTTGTCACCTCTTAACGAACCTTTAGATCCAACAGCATCTCTAAAAGGTCCATAAAAACTTGATGCATATTTTGCTGCATACGACAATATTTGAACATTCTGGAATTTATTCTTATCTAAAGCTTTTCTTATTTTTCCTATCCTACCATCCATCATATCAGATGGTGCAAGAACATCACAACCCATCTCTGCCTGAAGTAATGATTGATTAATTAGGACCTCAATAGTCTCGTCATTTAATATAGTATTAGATTTAACTAAGCCGTCATGACCATGTGATGTGTAGGGGTCTAACGCTACGTCACACATTATACCTATTTGATTTTTGTATCTTTTTTTAATTTCTTTAATTGCCCTACAAACTAAATTTTTTTCATTTAGCGATTCTGTACCCAATTCATCTTTCTGTGCATTTTGGGTTTTTGGAAAAAGTGCAACCATTGGTATCTTTTTTTTTAATGCTCTATCTACTATTTGGCTTAATCTATTAATCGTATACCTGTATACTCCCGGCATGGATGAAATTTCTTGTCGTTTATTAGATCCTTCAATTAAAAAAATAGGTAATATAAAGTCATTTGGACTTAAAGTATTTTCCTGAATCAATCTTCTTGACCAAGAATCTTTTCTACTTCTTCTAAGTCTAAGGTTGGGATATTTACCAATAATCATGTTTTAATTTACTTTTAAATTGCGACAAATGTAATATACACATATACAAAAAAAAAGGTAGAAAGCAATCAGGATGACGTCAGAAAATTCAAAAGTAATAGACTTAAATATTAAAAAAGAAGATAGGCTTTTAGACTTTAGCGATTTCCAGAAGCAAGAAATTAAATTTGATATTGAAAAATTACAAGAAGCTTATCACCAAATAGTTAAAATTAGAAAATTTGAAGATGCAGGTGTTACCCATTTTGGCGCAATATCATTAACTCAAATACCAGGTGATCCAGACTCAATTAAAGGAAATAAAGCTAGAGGTGTGTATTGGACGAAACCTGATAAATCAGGAAAAGAAGTTGTTAGAGACGTGTCTCTTGATGAGTCATTATATTCAGAATTTATAAATGATTATGAAAATACTTATTTTAAAGAAGTATATGATACTCTGTCATCTAGATATAAACTTGGTAGAATAAGAATTCTTTTAAAAGAACCAAGATCAACTTTAAGTTGGCACAGAGATCCTGAGCCAAGATTACATATACCTATAATAACCAACCCTGGCTGCATCATGGTTATTGATAACGTTGCAAAACATATGCCAGCTGATGGTTCTGTTTGGATTACAAATAACACAAAGTATCACAATGCATTTAATGGCGGAGAAGAAAATAGAATACATTTAGTTGCTTGTGTTTTAGATTACAAATTTAATTAATTTGAAAAAAATATTCATTTCATCAGATCACGCTGGATTTAAATTAAAAGAGATAATCAAAACGTATTTAAAAAATAAAAAACTAAAATTTGAGGATCTTGGTCCAAAAGATGAGAGTAGTGTTGATTATCCTGACTACGCTCATAAAGTAGCGAGAAAAGTTAAACTTAATAAAAGTAATGTTGGTATTTTAGTGTGTGGATCTGGTACAGGTATGAATATTGCGGCAAATAAGCATAAAAATATTCGCGCAGCACAATGTTTTAATCTAAAATCAACAAAATTATCCAGATTGCATAACGATGCAAACATCATTACATTAGGATCTAGGTTAATAACCAAAAAAAATGCTTTGAGATTTGTCAGTGTTTTTTTGAATACGAAATTCGATGGTGGAAGACACTTAAAAAGAGTTAAAAAAATATAATTATGTCGAGTGAAAAAAATTATTTAAATGATAGCTATAAGAGCTTCTTTGAGGATAGTTTATCTGTAAAAGATCCAGAGCTTTATAAAGCTATTAAAGATGAATTAATCAGACAACAACAACATATTGAATTAATTGCATCTGAAAATATAGTTTCTCAGGCAGTATTAGAAGCGCAAGGATCAGTTTTAACTAACAAATATGCAGAGGGTTATCCTGGTAAAAGATACTACAATGGATGTGAGCATGTAGATGTAGCAGAAAACCTTGCTATCGAAAGGTTAAAAAAATTATTTAATTGTAAATTTGCGAATGCACAACCACACTCTGGCGCTCAAGCAAATGGCGCGGTATTTTTAGCCTTGTTAAGTCCAGGTGATACATTCATGGGTATGAGTTTAAATTCAGGAGGACACATAAC
This sequence comes from uncultured Pelagibacteraceae bacterium, assembly GCA_902592935.1. Classification (GTDB taxonomy): domain Bacteria; phylum Pseudomonadota; class Alphaproteobacteria; order Pelagibacterales; family Pelagibacteraceae; genus Pelagibacter. Next base: position 3,302 of record CACJGD010000037.1, read on the forward strand.
TCATGGATTAAAAATTTCAATGTCAGGTAAATGGTTTAATGCAGTAGGTTATGACGTTGATAAAGTTTCTGAATTAATAGATTATGATAATGTTGAAAAACTTGCTTTAGAACATAAGCCAAAACTAATTATTGCCGGTGGAAGTGCTTATTCTAGGGTAATTGACTTTAAAAGATTTAGAGAGATAGCAGACAAAGTTGGCGCATATTTAATGGTTGATATGGCACATTTTTCTGGTCTTGTAGCTGGTAAAGGATACCCAAACCCTTGTGATTATGCTCATGTAGTTACTTCAACTACACACAAGGTATTTAGAAGTGCTAGAGGGGGAATAATATTAACCAATCATGAGGATCTTGCAAAAAAATTTAATACAGCAGTCTTTCCTGGTTATCAAGGAGGACCCTTAATGCATATTATTGCAGCTAAGGCAGCAGGATTTCTTGAAGCGTTACAACCAGAATTCCAAGATTATATTAAATCTGTTTTAGCAAACGCAAAGATGCTAGCAGAAACTTTAAAAAATAATGGATTTAAAATTTATTCAGATGGAACAGATACTCATTTGATGTTGGTAGATTTAAGACCGTATAATGTAAAAGGCAATCTTGCAGCTGAAAGTTTATCAAGAGCAAATATTACATGTAATAAAAATGGTATTCCTTTTGATTCAGAAAAACCTATGATTACTTCAGGTATTAGATTAGGTACACAAGCAGCTACAACAAGAGGTTTTGGATTAAGTGAGTTTAAAACAGTTGGTGAATTAATTACAAAAACATTAAAAGGTCTATCTGAAAACCCTTCAGATAACAGCAAAATAGAAAATGAAGTAAAAAATGAAGTTATCGCTTTAACTTCATCATTTCCGATATATAAGAACTTATAAGCAATGATTTGTTCAATTTGTAAAAAAGGGGAGACCTCTGTTGTCGACTCGAGACCAACAGAAGACGGCACAGCTATAAGAAGAAGAAGACTCTGCGTCTGTGGAGCACGTTTTACAACTTTTGAAAGAGTTCAATTTAGAGAATTAATGGTAGTTAAAAAAAATGGAAGAAAGTCAACATTTGATAGAGATAAACTATCAAAATCCATTTATATCGCTTTAAAGAAAAGACCTATAGACACTGAAACAATAGAAAAATTTATAAGTCATATATCAAGGTCTTTAGAGGAACTTGGTCAAGTTGAAGTAACAACTAATACAATTGGCACAATGGTTATGGATGGTTTAAAGGATTTAGATCCAGTTGGTTATGTGCGTTTTGCATCAGTTTATAGGAACTTTAGAGAAGAAAAAGACTTTGTACAATTCGTGGACAAACTCGATGTCTACAAAAAAAGATAAATTTACATTAAGAGACAAATTTTACATGGAGATAGCCTTAGACTTGGCTAAATCGCGACATGGTCTTACTGGGTCAAATCCATCTGTAGGATGTGTAATTGTCAAAAATGATAAAATAATTTCTATAGGTCAAACCTCATTTAACGGTAGACCTCATGCAGAATTTAATGCAATTAAAAACTGTTTTGAGGATTTAGATGGCTCAAAAATGTACGTTACTTTAGAACCGTGCTGTCATCATGGATTAACCCC
>CACJGD010000038.1 GCA_902592935.1 uncultured Pelagibacteraceae bacterium
AATAGCTTTTTTAGCCAACCCAAAGTCTTTTTTGCTATAATATCTTGAAATCTTAATATTCTTAGCTGTGCTAGTGCCAGCTATAGTTGGTTTTTTCTTTGGTATTTTAAAACTTAATTTTTTTTCTTTTAAAACCAACTCTTTTTTAACAATCACTTCTTCGATTTTAATTTCTTTTGTTTTCGTGGGCTTCTTTAATGGCTTGACGATATTTATAGATATTTTCTTTTGAATTTCTTCTTTACTTAAAACAGGTTTTTTTAAAGGTACAACTGAATTAATTTCAGCAAAGAGATTATTTGAAAATATTAATAGTGATACTGCGCAACCTAAAAATAATATTTTTTTGAGCATAATCTTTTAGTATATGAATCTTTAAACTATGTTATAAGTATTTATGTTCAAAGGATCAAATGTTGCTTTAATTACACCATTTAAAAATAATGGTCTAGATGAGGAAGCATATATAAAATTAATCCATTTCCACATCGATAATGGTACGAATGGACTTGTACCGGCTGGTACAACAGGTGAATCCCCTACGTTAAGTCATGATGAGCATCAAAGAGTAATAGATTTATGTATAAAAGAAAGTAATGGAAAAATTCCAGTTATTGCTGGTACGGGTTCCAACTCAACTGAGGAGGCTATTTCTTTAACCACACATGCAGAAAAAGCAGGAGCTAACGGTGCTTTGATAGTTACACCTTATTATAATAAACCAACTCAAGAAGGCTTGTATCAACATTATAAAGCAATTAATGATAAGTGTGGCATTCCAATTATAATTTATAATATTCCTGGCAGATCTGTGATTGATATGTCAGTGGATACAATGGCCAGACTCTATGAATTAAAAAATATAGTTGGTGTTAAAGATGCAACGGGTGATTTAGATAGAGTTAATCAGACACTTGAAAAAATGGGCAAAGATTTTATTCAATTAACAGGTAATGATGATAATGCTTTTGAATTTAATAAACGTGGTGGGGTAGGTACTATTAGTGTAACAGCTAATATTGCACCTAAACTTTGTTCAGATTTTCAAAAATTCTCCAAATCAGACACCGATAACGAAATGAAAGAAGCAGAAAGATTAGATAAAATATTACAACCAGTTCATCACTCAATGTTTGTTGAGAGCAATCCTAGTCCTGTAAAATATGCTGCAAAACTTTTAGGACTTTGTGATGACAACGTAAGACTACCACTTGTAAAAGTAACAGACGCAACAAAAGAAATTGTAAAAAAAGCTCTTCAGTCTGCTAAGTTAATTTAATGAACAAAAAAACCAATCCTGGTTTGAAAATTATTTGTTTAAATAGAAAAGCTAGTTTCAACTATTTTTTCGAAGATCTTTTTGAAGCTGGAATTGTTTTAAAGGGATCAGAGATTAAATCAGTAAGAGAGGGCAAGGTTAATATTGCTGAGTCTTATGCTGTTGAAAAGGGAGGTGAAATTGTTTTAATTAATTCACATATATCTCCATACAAGCAAGCCAGTTACTCTAATCACAACCCAACAGACGATAGAAAATTGCTTTTTAATAAAAAAGAAATAAATAAATTGATAGGTAAAATGCAAAGAGATGGTTTCACATTAGTTCCTACAAAAATGTATTTTAAAAAAGGAAAGGCTAAAATAGAACTAGCTGTTGCAAAAGGGAAAAAGCAATATGATAAAAGAGCAACTAAAAAAAGTAGAGATTGGAACCGTGAAAAGGCAAGATATATTAGAAAATCAAGCTAAAATTGTTTTTTTAGGAATAGGTTCAAATTTAGGTATAAGAAAAAGAAATATAGAAAAAGCAAAATTTTTATTAGCAGAACATAACTTAGATGTTCTCTCGGTATCTAGTTATTATGAAACCCCTTCCTGGCCTGACCCACGAAAACCTAAGTTCTTAAATATAATTTTAAAATTAAAATGTTATTACAGTCCTCAAGAACTATTAAAAATATGTAAATTTATAGAAAATCAATTAGGTAGAAAAAAAGCGAAAAAAAATGCTCCTCGTACATGTGATTTAGATATAATCGATTTTAATAATTTGGTATATAAAAAAAACTCTAAGATTAATTTACCTCATAAAATGATGCACAAAAGAAACTTTGTACTATTTCCATTATTTGAGATTCAAAAGAATTGGATCCATCCTGATAAACAAATTGATGTTAAAACCTTGATTTCTCTGCTTCCAGATAGAGACATTAGATCTATTAAACAAATTTGATTTAATGGTATAATATCAATTATGCTTAATTCAAATGAACTTATAAATAAAGTTAAGGATTACAATAAATTTCTTAATCCTGAAAAATTGGATAAAGCATATAATTTTGCTGTTAAAGCACATAAGAGTCAAAAAAGAGCTTCGGGTGATCCTTATTCTGTTCATCCAATTGAGGTTGCAAATATTTTAACTGAATTAAAATTAGATAGCGCTACAATTACAACTGGTCTATTGCATGACACTATAGAAGATACTTTTGCAACTTATGAAACTATCAAACAAGAATTTGGTGATGAGGTTGCTGATTTAGTTGATGGTGTAACAAAAATTTCAGCATTTGAAAATTCAGCTGGAGCTAATTCTAAAGTTGAGAATTTCAGAAAATTAATTTTAGCAACATCAAAAGACATCAGAGTTCTGTTAGTGAAAATTGCCGATCGACTACATAATATGAGGACCATTAAAGCAATTACAAAAGAAGACAAAAGAAAAAGAATAGCTCAAGAAACTATGGAAATTTATGCCCCATTAGCTGATAGAATGGGAATGCATAGAATAAGAGATGAACTTGAGGATTTATCTTTTGAAATTTTAAATAACGATGCAAGAAAATTAATAAAAAAAAGACTTGATGAAATAAAATTGGATAGAAAAGATTTATTTGAAGAACAATCTTTTGAGTTAAGTGAAATATTGAATGATAATGAGATTGATGCAGAGATTCATGGTAGAGAAAAAACACCTTTTTCAATTTGGAGAAAAGTCCAAAAAAAAAGAGTCTCCCTTGAACAAGTAACAGACATTATTGGATTTAGGATAATTTTAAAAAACATAGACGATTGTTACAAAACCCTCGGGATTTTTCATAAAAAATGGAATTGTATACCGGGAAAATTTAAAGATTATATTTCATCTCCAAAAATCAATGGTTATAAATCTATTCATACTTCGGTAATTGGTTCAAATAAAAAACCAATAGAAATTCAAATTAGAACACATGAAATGCACGAATTTGCAGAAAGAGGCGTTGCATCTCATTGGCAGTATAAATCTTCTGAAAAATTTAATTCTTTAAGTTGGAAGGAGTATGATTGGTTAAAAGATCTTGTTGAGATTATAGAAAAAAATGAAAACCCTGAAGACTCATATGAGTATACAAAACTACAAATGTTTCAAGAAAACGTATTTTGTTTCACACCAAAAGGTTCAGTAATTAAATTACCTAAAGACGCAACAGCCATAGATTTTGCATATGCTGTTCATACTAAAATTGGTAATTCAGCAGTTGGTTGTGAAATTAATGGAAACAAAAGTGAATTACAAACTATTTTAAGAAATGGTGATCGAGTAAATATTATAACATCTAAAAATAATTCACCGTCGCTTCACTGGATACCAACAACTAAAACAGGTAAAGCTAGAGCAGCAATAAGAAGATATTGGCACGATAAAGGAGAGCAAAAAGAAGAAAAAACAAAAAAATACAATACTACTCTATGGATGTCATTACCTGATAAGCCAGGTCAATTAGGAGATATAAGCTCGCTCATTGGTAGTCATAAATTAAATATATCGAGCTTAGAAATGGTTGGTAAAAATCCCAATTATATTAATTTTAAATTTAAATTAATTATTAGAAACCTTAAGAATTTTACTAATTTTATTGCAGAGCTAAAACAAAAGAGTATAAAATTTAAGATAATTAGACACGAAGAAAAAAGAAATGCTTTCACTCAAAAAATCCTTAAATATTTTAAAAAAAACTAATGCATTATTAGAAGGTCACTTTGTTTTATCCTCAGGTCTACATTCTTCAAAATACATTCAATGTGCAAAACTTTTAAGTTACCCTAATTTAGCTGATAAAATTTGTAAATCCTTAGCAAATAAAATTAAAAAAAAATTTAAAAAAATTGACTTAATTTTAGCTCCTGCAATGGGGGGAGTAATTATTGGATATGAAATAGGAAAATTACTTAAAAAAGAAACAATTTTTTGCGAAAGGGTAGAGGGTAAATTTACTCTCAGAAGAGGTTTCAATATTAAAAAAGGTGCAAGAGTATTAATTATAGAAGATGTAATCACTACAGGAAAATCAAGTTTGGAGTGTGTTAAATTGATTAAAAAATCAAAAGCAAAATTAATTGGATTTGCCTCTATTATAGATCGATCAACTAAACAATCTTTAAAAATAAAAACTGGAATAACATCTCATTTAAAAATTGATGTTCCAACTTATAAAGCAAATAAATTACCACCAGAACTTAAATCTATACCAGTTACAACCCCAGGAAGCAGATTTATTAAGTGAAAAGGTTAGGTGTAAATATAGATCATATCGCAACTTTACGAAACGCTCGTGGAGAGAAACATCCAGACCCACTATACGCAGCTAAAAAAGTTATTAGTTATGGAGCGAATTCTGTAACAATTCATTTAAGAGAAGATAGAAGACATATAAATGATATTGATGCAAAAAAAATCTGTGGTTTAAGAAATGTACCCGTAAACCTTGAAATTTCTATGAACAAAGAAATTGTTAATAAAGCACTTAAGATAAAACCAAATTTTATCTGTTTAGTTCCAGAAAATAGAAAAGAAATTACTACTGAGGGAGGTTTAAATATAAAAAACAATCTTAATA
>CACJGD010000039.1 GCA_902592935.1 uncultured Pelagibacteraceae bacterium
AGAACTTTTTACCCTCCGATTCGGTCATGTTTTAGTCTATTTTTGTTCTTTAGCGGCAACAATATCTGGTAGGTAAAAAAAAAGAAGCACAAAAGATAGAAATGACTAAAAATAAAATTACAGCTGTTCTAGGTCCCACAAATACAGGCAAAACCCACCTTGCTATTGAAACAATGCTTTCTTTTGAGAGTGGTATGATTGGATTTCCACTTAGATTACTTGCAAGAGAAGTATATGACAAAGTTATAAAAAAAATAAGTTTAGACAAAGTTGCACTAATAACTGGAGAAGAAAAAATAATTCCATCTAATGCTAAATATTTTTTATGTACGGTGGAGTCTATGCCAATTGATAAACATCTAGAGTTTGTTGGTGTGGACGAAATTCAAATGTGCTCTGATCATGAAAGAGGTCATATTTTTACTGACAGACTTTTAAATATGAGAGGAGAAAAACTTACAATGCTAATGGGTTCAAGCACCATTAAAAAAATTATCTCAAAATTAAATGGAGATATTGAATTTATAAATAGGGAAAGATTATCTAAACTTACTTACGCTGGTCATAAAAAAATATCAAGAATTGATAGAAAAACAGCAATCATTGCATTTTCGGCAGAGGAGGTTTATGCAATTGCTGAATTAATAAGAAGACAAAAGGGTGGTGCTGCTATTGTAATGGGATCACTGAGTCCAAAAACAAGAAATGCTCAAGTTGAACTATATCAATCTGGTGATGTTGATTTTTTAATTGCAACAGATGCAATTGGAATGGGAATAAATATGGATTTAGATTTTGTTTACTTTTCAAATATTAAGAAATTTGATGGGAAAAAATTAAGAAGATTAAATCTTTCTGAAATAGGTCAAATAGCAGGTAGAGCAGGCAGATACCTTAATGATGGAAGTTTCGGTATTACTGGTGATTGTAAAGAAATATCTCCAGAAGAGGTAGAATTATTAGAAAATCACAAATTTGAAGAAATTAGAACTTTGTTTTGGAGAAATTCAAATCTTAATTTCAATAACCCAATTAGTTTAATTAAAAGTTTAGAAAAAAAACCACAGATAGAATGGCTAAGAAAAATTCATGAATGTGAAGACGAAAAGGCGCTAAAATATTTTTTAAAAGATCAAAGAATTTTAAATATAGGATTTGATAAGAAAAATTTAATGCTCTTGTGGGAATGTTGCCAAATACCGGATTTTGTTAAAAAAACTTACGGAAATCATTTTGAGGTTATTGGAAATGTATTTAAATTTTTAACTAGCAAAAAAGGACTAATTTCTGAAGATTATATGAGATTACAGCTAATGAAACTTGATAAATTGGATGGAAATGTGGATTCTTTATCAAATAGAATTGCAAATGTAAGAACTTGGTCATATGTTTCGAATAAAAATAATTGGGTAGAAAATCAAAGTTATTGGATAGAAAAAACTAAACACTTAGAAGATAGACTTTCAGATAGATTACATGAAGAACTTACTAAAACTTTTATTGACAAAAGAGCAAGTGTACTCGCTAGAGGTTTAAAACAAGATATGGAATTTAAAACTGAAATTTTACAAAATAACGAAGTTAAAATTGATGATCAATTTATTGGAAAGATAAAAGGACTAAAGTTAGAACTAGATCTAAAAAAAGGTGCTTTGGAAACTGATATTAAATCTTTAAAAAAAGCTGCCAGACAAACTATTGGTCCAGAATTAGAAAAACGTGTTCAATCAATAATTGATACGGGATTAATTGATTTACATGAAGATTTTAAAATTTACTGGAATGATTTTCCAATTGCAAAATTAACAACAGGTAATGATTATTTAAATCCTAATTTTGATTTAATAGTTGATGATATTGTTGAACAAAACACTAAACAAAAATTATACGATTATATTAACAAATGGATACATGCAAAAATAAATGGTGTCCTTAAAAGTTTAATCGATTTAAAAAATATAAAAGAAAATAATTCATCAGTTAAAGCGTTAGCTTATCAACTCTATGAAAATAATGGGGTATTAAAAAGAGACCAAGTTTCTGAATACTTAAAAAACCTCGAACAAAATGAGAGAAAAATTCTCAGAGAATTGGGGGTAAAATTTGGAAGATACCATGTTTTCCTTTACCAATTAATTAAGCCTGAAGCTGTATCTTTACGAACACTATTATGGAAAAATTTTCATCAAAAATTTTATAATTTAAAACCACCTAAATTCGGTTTAAATTTTTTAGATGATAAAGAAATTAAAAATAAAAACTTTATGCTTTTGTGTGGATTTGAAAAATTTGATAATTTTTTTGTAAGAATTGATATTTTAGAAAGATTATTTGTATCAATAATAAATTCTAGTTCAAAAGAAAATTCAGAAATAAAATTAGTTCCAGAAATGTTAAATCTTTTGGGATGCAGTAAAGAAAATTTTAAGAAATTGCTTGAAAAAATGAACTATAAAATATTTGAAAAAAATGGTGAAATATTCTTTAGATATAGTCCTAATAAAAAGTTTAAAAAAATTACTTCAAAAAAAGTCTCAAATGAAAATCCATTTAAAATATTAAAGAATTTAAATCTCAGTTAAAATGTTTTTTAAGAAAGAAAATAATAAAAATAATTTTGAAACTAAAATTTGTGCATTATTAATACATGCTGCTAAAATAGACGAAGAATATACAGATAAAGAAGAAAAGATTATTGAAAAAACACTTATAGAACTTGGATTAGAAAAAGCAAATATATCTAAAATAATTAAAGAGGCTAAAAAAATTGAAGAAAATTCAAATCAAATCTTAGATTTTACAAGAGAAATAAAAAATTTATCTGAAAAAGATAAAATTAAAATTGTAGAGTCGTTGTGGTCTATAATTTATTCAAATAAAGATGCAGATATTTATGAAACTAATTTGATGAGACGACTTGCGGGCTTACTTTATATTGACAACAAAACTATGGGCGATATTAAAGAAAGAATAAGAAATCAAAATTTAGAATGACCTACATTGTAAATGATAAGTGTATTAAGTGTAAGCACACAACTTGTGTAGATGTTTGTCCAGTAGATTGCTTTTATGAAGGGAAAAATATGCTTGTAATTAAACCGGATGAGTGTATAGATTGTGGCGTTTGCGAGCCAGAATGCCCTGTCGATGCGATAAAAGCAGACACTGAACCTGGTAGCGAAAAATGGTTAGAGATCAATGCAAAATATTCTGAAATCTGGCCAAATATAAGTGAGAAAAAAGATCCTCCGCCGGATCATGAAAAATATACAAATGAAGAAAATAAGTACGAAAAATATTTTAAAGAAAATCTTTAAAGGCAAAAAAGATAACAAAGTGAAAAAAAAAGTTTCTAAAAAGAAGGTTGTAAAAATTAAAAAAACAGTAAAAGCAAAAAAAGCTAAAAAAATAATTTCAAAAAAAACTAAAAAAGTTGTTAAAAAAGTTTTACCTAAAATAACTAAAACAAAAAAAACTGTCAAAGTTTCAGAAACAACGCCTGAACAAAAAGTAGATAATTTAAGAATTTCAAAAACAAACGAAGTTAAGCCTGAAATTAAAAAAGTAAAAAAACAAGAAACTGAGAAAAGAGAATACAAAATTAAAGACCATGTTGTGTATCCAAAGCATGGAGTAGGCCAAATTACCGAATTTAAAAAGATCAATATCGGTGGAATTGATGTTGAAACATATGTTATTAAATTTGAAAAAGATAAAGCTAATGGAATGGTTCCTGTAAACAAGCAATCTCACTTGAGACCTCTGGCAACTATCAATCAGGTTAATAAATGTATTTCAATACTAAAAAGTAAACCAAAAGTTAAAAGATCAATGTGGAGTCGAAGAGCACAAGAATATGAAGCTAAAATTTCTTCTGGAAAAATATATGAGTTAGCCGAGGTTGTTAGGGATTTAAACAAAGGTGATGATCTTATGGTTGATCAATCTTATAGTGAAAGACAATTATTTGAAAAAGCATATGAAAGAATTCTTTCAGAATTTCAGATTGTTTTAAATGTATCATTAGAAGATACTCAAAAAAAATTAGATAAAGCGCTGAAAAGAAATTTAGGTGGACAGCCTCAAACAGTGGCAGCTCCAAAAACTCCTACTAGTGAATTACCTGTAGACGAGCCAATTTCTGATAACGACGAACCAATTGACGAATAAAAAAAAACGCCTCTCACACAAAATGTAATGAGAAGCGTTTTTTGTAAAGAATACTAAGTTACTATTTTCTTCTTCTTTTTTTTGCTTTTTTCTTAGCTTTTTTCTTAGCTTTTTTCTTAGTTTTCTTTGCCGCTTTTTTTCTTCTCTTAGGCATCTTTAGCTCCCTTTTTTAGTTAAACGAATCAAATTGATTCGCTGTTACCATATTTTTATTTTTTTCTGTAAGTTATGTCAATTCTTTAATTAAAAGTTTAATTTTGTAAAAATTATTTTTAATTTTTTATTTTTACAAAACTTTTGTTTATTAATTTAGTTAATGTTTATGCGGTTAATAAACAATTTTTTTTAAGTAATTTAATA
>CACJGD010000040.1 GCA_902592935.1 uncultured Pelagibacteraceae bacterium
TAGTTTGTTTTAGTCCATACTTTGCCGGAATTTCAAAATCAATAACTGTAGAGGGCTCATAACCTCCTATTTGAAACATTAATATTACAAAGTCAGCTCCACTAAGTGCTTTTTTTTGATTTTTTTCGATTATAATCTTTGGATTTGCACCTATTGATTTTGCAACTTTTTCTGCAACCAAATTTGAGGTTTTTAATCTTCTATCATCAATATCTTGCAAAACTATTTCACAGTTACTGAAATTTTTTTCAAGCAAAATATCTGTAAGTATATTTTTCATAAATACAGTGCTTCCTGCTCCAATAAAAGTAACTTTAATCATGCTAACCTTTAGTTGCTCCAAGAGTTAATCCAGCAATAAAATGTTTTTGCATTAAAAAAAACATAATAACGGGAGGTATCGCAGCAACAATAGATCCAGTTGATAGCAAGTGATAAGCTGTAATCCATTGACCATTTAATGATTTTAATCCAGCAGTAATTGGCATTGCATGATCACCTTGTATTAAGACGGTTGCCCAAAAATAATCGTTCCATATAAATGTAAAAATTAAAACACACAGTGCTGCTATAGCTGGTCTAGTCAAAGGTAATATTATCCTCCAAAATATTTTAAATTCAGATGCTCCATCCATTCTCGCAGCCTCGATAAGCTCTTGAGGTAACGCTTTAATAAAATTTCTCATAAAAAGTGTGCAAAAACCTGTTTGAAAAGCTACATGAAATAAAACTAATCCTGTAATAGTGTTGTAGAGACCAATTTTAAAAGTCAGATCTCTAACCGGTATCATTAAAATTTGAAATGGAACAAAGTTTCCGGCTATAAAAATAAAAAATATTATTAAATTTGTCTTAAACTTATAATTCGCAAGAGCAAAGCCAGTCATACAACTTAAAGCAACCGCTCCTAACATTGTTGGTATAGTTACTTTAAAACTATTTAGAGTGTATTTGATCATTGGAGTGTTAGTGAAAACATCGTATAAATTTGAAAAAAGTAAAAATTCACTTGGTGTTCCCCACATATTTCCAGCAGTAATATCTCCTAAACCTCTTATTGATGTCATTAAAATACCAAAAATCGGTATCAACCAGATAATTAATGAGATAGGTAAAAATATTTTATAAATATATTGATTTACGATTGGTCTTTGATGAATTGGAGTAGGGAACATTTAGTTATTATCCTCCCTCTCGTTTCGATACATTCTGTATATAAAAAATAAAATATAAAACATCATTATTGTAAACAAAACAGTTGCTATCGCCGACCCGTATCCCATTCTGTAACCGTATTCACTTAAAGCTTGCTCAAACATGTAATACGCTAAGACATTTGAATAACCATAAGGTCCACCTTGAGTCATTATTGCCACCATATCAAAACTTCTAAGCGCACCAATCACAGTTACTACAATTGCTAAAAAGGTAGCGTGCCTTAGTTGCGGAAGCACTATATTCCAAAATAAATGAAATCCTTTGGCGCCATCCATTCTCCCAGCCTCAATTTGTTCAGGGTTAATATTGTTAAGTCCTGTTAAATATAAAATTAAACAATAAGCAATTTGTGGATATAGACCTGCAAATATTATCCCATAAGTTGCAGTATTTTCATTTGCAAGAATTGAAAATCCTTCTAATCCAATTAAATTTAGAAAGGGTGCAATAACCCCATAATTTGGTTGGTAAAACCAAGTAAAAATAAGTCCAATGACCACTTGAGAAATAACAAATGGAAAAAAAAATAGAGATTTAATTAATCTAATTCCAAAAACAATTTGATTTAAAAATATTGCTAGTCCTAAGCCAATAGGGACTGCTAACATAAAAAATATTAACCATTTAAGATTATTCCAAAGTGAAATATAAAAATATTCATCATCTAAAAGTTCAATGTAATTTTGAAGACCAACATATATAGATGGAGATAATCCATCCCATTGATAAAAAGAAATGCCAATAGATACAAATATCGGGGCTATTACATAAATGGAAAAAAATATTAATCCTGGAGCTAGAAAAATCCATGGGCTTATTTTAACTTGATTTTTTTGCCACCAAGTAATTCTTTTAGCTTTTGAATTATTTATTTCCATATAATTATATTTTAAAAATTGATGAAATCGAATTTTTAACTGAGGGGCCAGTAAGCCCCACAGTTAAGCAAAAAGTTTATTTATAAACTTTTTGACGTACTTTTTCTAATCTTTCTAAGATTTTTTGTCTTCTGTCAGGATTAGACATGTATTCTTGAAAGCCTTTCATACCCTCTGATGCCATTTGAGCTGGAGCATCTCTATCGTAGAATTGCGCCATTGCATAAGCATTATTTAGCATATTCAATCCTGCTTTTAAGAATGGATCTCCCTTTTTAACACTAGAGTTCTTGTTAATAGGAAGCTGACCTAATATTTTATTGATCTCTTCTTGCACATCTGCTCGAGACATAAATATTAAGAAACGCTTTGCATCAGTTTTATTTTTAGCTTTAGAAGGTATATGCACAGTGTCCGTAGGTGCTTCTTCAGCCATTGGGATACCTGGTGTGATTTCAGGGAACTGGAAGAAACCTAAATTAGAATCTCTTAAGCCAGCCTCTTTTAAAGGAGCAACAGCAAAGTTACCCATCACATACATTGCTGCTTCACCGTTCACCATAGGAGTTAAAGCTTCTTGCCAACTAAGTGCTGCATGATTTTCTAAGAAGTAACCAGGCTTTACAAGCTCATCCCATTTATCAAATACTGCTTGCACTTTTGGATCTGTGTAAGGAATCTTACCTAGTGTTAAATCCATATGGAACTCATAGCCATTTGTTCTAAGATTTAAATAATCAAAAACACCAGCTGTTGTCCAAAGATACTTTGATCCGATTGTAATAGGTGTAATACCTGCAGCTTTTAACGTAGCGCATGCAGCTACAAAATCATCCCATGTTTTTGGTACAGATATTCCATTTGCTGTAAATAAATCTTTCCTGTAATACACGCCCCACTGATAATAAGTGTAAGGAATACCCCATTGCTTACCACCAATCGTCATAGATTTTTTAGCATGCTCCATATTTTCAGAAAGGTTTCCGTCGACCCAACCTGAGTCTTTCCAAATATCTGAGACATCTTCAAACAAACCTGCTCTTACAAATGGTAACATTCTATTTCCAGCATACCAGTTTGCAACATCAGGTGGATCAGTGTTTAAAAAATTTCTTATGGATTGTTTGTAACCTTCATGGTCAAAAACATTCCATTTTACTGTGACGTCTGGGTTCTCTTCTTCAAATTTTTTAATAATATATTCAAAAGCTTCTTTTGGTGCTGCATCAGATGTATCTGTATTTATCACCAAAGTACCAGCAAATGAAGTTGAAGAGATTATTCCAAACATCATTATTAATGAGATAATAATCTTTTTCATTTATGCTCCTTTTTTAATTTATGTTTGATAGATTATGTATTTTTAAAATTGATTACAATTAAAAATTATCCCCGGAAATTGTTGATAATTAAATTAACAAAATAAATATATAATTATCTTAATTTATAATTTTTTTAAAATTTAACCAGGTGTATATTTTCTTTCAGATTCTGGATCTTTGCTTGAGTAAGGTAATTTTAAAACTTCGTTCCAAAATTCTTCTGGGATACTTGTTTTAGCCCAAGACAGGTTTTTTTCAATACTCTGAATACTAGTAACACCGCATAGAGTAGAGGTAATTCTTTTATCTTTCATTGAAAACTGTAAGGCAGCTGCACCCATTTCAACATTATACTTTTTACAAACTTTTTCTATTTCTCTGGCAGGTACAAGTTTTTCTTCTGTAACATCTTGATAAGTTATTTTTTTAAAGTTACTTGGACCTTTTGCTAAAACACCACCAGCGTAAGGAGCAGCATTAAAAATAGATATATTTTTACTGTGAGCATAGCTATACATTTCATCCGCTTCTCTGTTTAATAAAGTATATCTGTTATGATTAATTATCACATCAAAGTCCCAATTTTTTAAAATAGGAAACATTATATTTATTTTTCCCATAGCTAAACCAACTGCCTTAGCTAAACCCTCTTCTTTTATTTTAAATAACTCATCCAAGGCCCCATCTTTTTTAGTGATATCATTTACATCTTTTACGTATTCTGGATCATGAAGAAATAAAATATCCACAGAATCTACATTTAAAGTTTTTAAACTTTCTTCAATAGATTCTCTTGTTCTTTTTTTATCAAGAACTAGCGTATCCATATTTCTATCAATTTTTGTTGATAAGATAAAATTTTCTGGCCAACCCTTATTTTCCTTTATTGCTATTCCAATCCTTTTTTCACTTTCTCCCATTGCATAATTTCTTGAAGTATCAAGCATATTTACTGGACCTTGAAAAAAT
>CACJGD010000041.1 GCA_902592935.1 uncultured Pelagibacteraceae bacterium
AACCGCTATCGAATGTTGATCAAAGTTTTAAAGAAGAAATTCAAGTAAGATTAAAAAAAATTTTAAGTAAATTAAAGATTACGACAATAATTGTAACACATGACTCTTACGAAGCTTTTTATTTAGGACACAAATGTGCAATTATATTAGATGGTCAAATAAAACAGTTTGACGATCCATACAATGTTTATCATTTCCCAAACTCAGTCGAAGTAGTAAATTTTCTAAATCGTGGAATTCTAATTCCAGCAAAAGTAACTGGAGAAAATTCATTAGAAAATAAAGATCTTGGAACAATTAATGGGAATTTTATTAAGCATTATCCCAAAGGATCGAATGTACAATTATTATTGCAACCAGAGGATCTTGAGCACGACGATAAAAGCAATTTAAAACTAGAAGTAGTAGATCGAAAATTTAGAGGTACCAACTTTATTTATACTTTAAAAACTAATAGCGATTTATTAATACCAGTATTTGTTCATTCTCATCACGAACATCAACATGAAACTGACGAAAAGTTTGGAATTAAAAGACCGATTAATATTGATCACATAGTTTGTTTTTAATAAAACAAGCAAATGCTTACTAAAAAACAATTATTTACTCAAGGAATGATGGATATTTCTCCGCATATGCTTTCAGTAATTCCATTTGGAATAATTTGTGGAGCAATTGGTGTTGAGCTTGGATTTGATCCCTATTTAGTCTACGCAATGTCTTTCATAATTTTTGGAGGAGCTTCACAAATAGTTTTTTTACAATTGCTATCAGGAGGTGCATCTAGTTTAGTTGCTGTTGCCTCTGTTGGAATTATAAACTCACGGCATTTATTATACGGAGCAGTGTTATCTGAATATTTAGAAAAATTATCTTTTATTAAAAAATTATTAATTTCATATGTTGTTGTAGATCAAGGCTTTGCTGAATCTAATAAATTTTTTAAAAAAAATAAAAATGAAGAATTTTTACATTATCATTTAATTGGTACTGGTTGCACAATGTGGGTTTGTTGGCAGATAGCAACCTTATCTGGCATAATTTTAGGATCATTTGTTCCAGAGGAACTCGGATTAAAATTTGCAATTCCTCTAACATTTATTGCAATTGTTGTTCAGGATCTAAAAAAATTAGATCATGTAATTGTTATGATTACTTGTGGTTTAAGTTCGCTCTTATTTTTTGATGCTCCATTCAAATCCTACATAATTATTTCACCATTAATTGCTTTATTTGTTGCCGCACTATTGTTGAGGTTAAAAAAATGACTCTTACTTCAATTATTTTTGCTGGAATGTTAACTTACTTTACTAGAATGACTATGATCGCTTTAATTAGCAGAGATATGTTGGGAGATAAAATTAAAGCTGTATTGGAATATGTTCCTTCGGCAGTATTCCCAGCAATAATATTTCCAGGAATATTTATAAATGATTTCGGAACTTTTATAGAAATGAATGATCCCAAAATTTTTGGAGCATTAGTTGCTGTAATTGTAGGTTATTTTTCAAAAAATATTATCGCAACAATTTCAGCTGGATTAGTTTCTTATTGGTTTTTAATATTTGTAGTATTTAATTAGCACCTAATTTTATATTTCTACTAACATTAATATCTATTAATTTTGGTTTTGCTAAACTCAGGTTTGACATGAGTTCGACATACTCATCAACATTATTAACCTGCAATCTTGGATTAAATTTTTTTTCATTACCAATTGTACTAGATTCTTTGCCGTTATAATCATGACCAGGATACAAAATTGTATCCTCAGGTAATTTTAACAATCTATTAAAGATAGAATTATAAGCATCTTTTGAACTACCATTTTGAAAATCAGTTCTTCCGGTGCCATTAATTAAAAGAGTATCTCCTGAAAATAAATATTTATTCATTAAGAAACTATAACTGTCAGAAGTATGACCAGGGGTATACATCGCTTTGATTTCTATTTGATCAATTTTTATTATTTCATCATCTTTTACTTTAATTTCTACAGCATCAGCAGGTGTATGTTCCCCCATAATTGTAGAGCAATTTGTTGCTTGCTTAAGTTTACTCGCACCAGTTATATGGTCGGCATGAATATGTGTATCTATTACTTTGACTAATTTTAAGTCTAATTCTTTTAGTAGCTTAATGTAGCTTTCAACGTTTTCAATTACTGGATCAATTATGACTGCCTCGCGACCTTTTGCCGATGCAATTAAATAAGTGTATGTCGATGATTTATTATCGAAAACTTGCCTAAAAATCATTTATAATTAATATCAAATTATAATGAATACCTCTACATTTCATTGGTCTTGTAATCATACATGGAAAAGGAGCGCAAAAAATACAGCTTGGTGTGTATTAGGTTGTGCAATTGGAGATTTTGGAACAATATTATTTTTTCAATTAACACAAATTCCTTTTCCTGTTTTAGGAATAATGATTTTAGCAATCATCAATGGATTGATAACAAGTATTATTTTAGAAACTGTAATTTTAATGACGCAAAATTTTAATTTTGTAAACGCATTCAAAACTGCCTGCGGTATGAGTTTAATTTCAATGATTAGCATGGAAATCATGATGAATTTGACTGACTATGTTTTAACTGGAGGTGCAATATTAACTTGGTGGGTAGTCCCAATAATGTTGATAGTAGGTTTTTTAACTCCTTGGCCTTATAATTATTGGAGATTAAAAAAATTTGGAATTGCTTGTCATTAAGATTAAAGAATCCTCTTTAATAAATTATCCCCAAAAAATAGTTTGTGTATAATCACAGCTGTTATATGAATTACTATTAAACCTATAAGAGTATAATTTGAAAGAATATGTATTTCATAAAACTGATCTGCTAATTCAAAATTTTCATTAATTTTAATTTCTCTAAAAATTATTGTTAATGTTTCCCCGTTAAATAATTTTTTTAATATTCCTGAAATTGTTATTGATAAAATAGCAATATATAAAAGTACATGGTTTATCTTTGCTAGAAACCTTTGTCCTTTAAAAATACTCGGATCTAATTTTGGAGTTGGGTTAAGTATATTATTTATTAACCTTATTATTATTATATAAAAAACAGTTAAACCTAACGTAACGTGTATATCCTCAATGGTTATTCTTTGATCACCAAAATCTAAATCAACTAGATAAAAACCCAAAGGTATTTGTATAAAAAGAATAATAGCGCTGAGCCAATGTAACACCTTTGAGATAATGCCATACTCTGTTACGGTATTTGTTACATGCATGTTTTATTTAATCATATAAAAAAATATATTAAAATAATTTTATTCTCAATTTTAAGCGTATTTTTCGTCTCATCTAGCAATGCCGAGTTAACAGTTGAAGATATTGTAAAAAGTAGACAAGCATTGTTTAGTAAAAACTATAGTACAGCAAAAAGAGTACAATCTTTCACATCCAAAGGAGATTTTGAAAAAGCAAAAAAACTAATGATTGAAATGAGTGAAAATTATAAAGTTTTGATAGATCTATTTCCTGAAAATACTGAAGATGAATTTAATACTGAAGCTTTACCAACTGTTTGGGAAGAAAAAGATGCTTTTAATGCATTAATGACAAAAGCTTCTGAGGATATGATAAAACTTACATCTGTTATTGAAGATGCTGAGGATATAAGAGGCACTCTAAAACAATTTATGTGGAGTAATTGTAAGGCTTGTCACAGTAGGTATAGAGAAGAACATTAATTACCAAGATAAAAAATGATACCTCAAAAAGTTAAAGATCATATTGAAGAATATATTAGCCAAGAAGTTTATGTTCAAATATCTATAATTAAGGGAAAAGAAAAGGTTTCAACAGAAAAAGCCATAGATAAGTATTTTAATACAAATCATTTTAGAGATTTTTCAGAGGGAAAACCTTATTTTCATTTCATTGATGGATTAAGAGATAAATGCCTTGGAAAACTTAAAAATTCTCCTATGAGAGATAAGGAAACAGAGGATGAGACTATTAAATTATTACAAAAAAAATTAAATGATTTAACTGATAATGAGCTTGATGACACTTATTGGGAAATAGAAACAGGAGAATTTTTTTCAGGAGAACAAATAAAAGAATTAGAAAAAAATTGTGGTGAATTAATTAAAGAGCTTAATCTTTCAAATAAAAATAAAAAAGAAGTTCAAAAAACTATCATGAGTTTTTGTGAAAACTATGAGAAGTTGTGTCAAAAAAAATACCCAGAGGCTCCACTTCCACTAGAGATATTAAAATCTATAAA
>CACJGD010000042.1 GCA_902592935.1 uncultured Pelagibacteraceae bacterium
ATCATTTAATTTAACTTATATTGTAAATAAGTATAAATACCACCTTATGAATAAAGATTTAAATTCTATCGGTTTAGACAAAAAACCTTCAGATACCACTGTAGTTGTTGCAATGTCTGGTGGAGTAGATTCTTCAACGGTTGCAGGAATTATGAAAAAAGAAGGTTATAATGTAATTGGAATAACACTTAAACTTTATGATGATGGCAAAGAAGTAGCAGCATCAAAACAATGTTGTTCAGGTCAAGATATAATGGACGCTAAACGTGTTGCACATAAGCTAGGTATAGAGCATAAAATTTTGTATTATCAAGATAAGTTTAAACAAGGTGTTATAGATAATTTTGTTGAAAGTTATTTAAAAGGGCAAACTCCAATTCCTTGTGTTCAGTGTAATCAAACTGTTAAATTTAAAGATTTATTTGAAGTTTCAAAAGAACTCAAAGCCGATGCATTAGTTACGGGTCACTATGTGAAGAGTATTACAGAAAATAAAACTACGAACATGTATAGAGCAATTGATGAAAATAGAGATCAAAGTTATTTTTTATTCAATACAACTAGAGAGCAATTAGATTATTTAAGATTTCCCTTAGGTGGAATGTTAAAAGACAAGACTAGAGAAATTGCAAAAAATTTAGATTTAAATGTTGCTGATAAACCTGATAGTCAAGACATCTGTTTTGTTCCGAATGGAGATTACGCCTCTGTAATACAAAAGTTTAGACCAGACTCCTTTCAAAAAGGAAATATTAAAAATTTGGATGGTGATGTAATTGGTGTTCA
Organism: uncultured Pelagibacteraceae bacterium; assembly: GCA_902592935.1. Classification (GTDB taxonomy): domain Bacteria; phylum Pseudomonadota; class Alphaproteobacteria; order Pelagibacterales; family Pelagibacteraceae; genus Pelagibacter. The sequence goes on from CACJGD010000042.1 coordinate 787, forward strand.
TGATGGAATTATTAATTTTACAATTGGACAACGTAAAGGTATTAAAGTTTCAGACAAAGAACCCTTTTATGTGTTGAAGATTAATTCTGATAAAAATGAAATAATAGTTGGACCTAAAGAAAAACTTGGAAAAAAAATAATTTCTTTAAAGGAAATAAATTTATTAACCAACACAGAGGATTTTGATCAAAATCTATTTGTTAAAGTCAGATCTACTGGAAATCTTTTAGAGGCAAAAGTTGATCTAATAGATAAAAATAATGCAAAAGTTAATTTAGCACTTCCTGAAGATGGCATTTCACCTGGTCAGGCATGTGTCTTTTATCGTAAAGACCAGTTTGGCCACAAAGTACTTGGCGGTGGTTGGATTAAAGAATAGTAGAAAAATTATTTCTTCTTGTTTTTTCTTTTAGCTCTTCTCTTTTTAGACCCTTGTTTTCTTCGGCCTCTATGTTTTTTTGGGTAACTCATTTAATCCTATTTTAATTTTATTGACGTTTTTCCTGGGATATAGCATTGTCTTAATAACATATCAAATTTATTATGGGCAATTCCTTAAAGACTTTCCTAAAACACACGGCTAAAGATTTTCATAATCAGTCAGTAAATCCACCTGTAGTTAGAGCCTCAACTATTATCTTTAAATCAATGCAGGATATTAAAAAAACACAAAATAAATACTTAAAAGACCCAGTGAGTGGAAATTTTGATTACGGGAGACAGGGAACATCCACCACTTATGCATTGCAACAAATTTTAAAAAAAATTGAGGAATGCTATAAAGTCTATCTTACACCTACTGGTTTTGGTGCAATATTCCTTGGAGTATTAAGCGTTGTTAAACCAGATGATGAGATACTTGTTACAGACTCTGTCTACTCTCCTTCAAGACTATTAACAGAAACATATCTTAAAAAATTTAATGTCAGAGCAATATTCTATAATCCAAATGACTTTAATGATCTAAAAAGCAAGATTACAAAAAAAACTAAGCTTATTTTTGTTGAAAATCCTGGAAGTAACACCTTTGAATTTCAAGATTTATCTAAAATAGTTGCGCTGGCAAAAAAAAATAAAATTTATACAGCAATAGATAACACTTGGGGAACACCTTATTTTTTAAAACCAATAAAGTTAGGGTTTGATATGTCAATTGTTTCTGCAACAAAATATTATTCTGGGCATTCTGATGTAATGGGAGGTAGTTTAGCAATAAGTAAAAGAGTTTTTAAATTAGTTGAATCAACAAATAAAGTTTCTGGGTTGAGACTAGGCCCAGATGATGCATATCTAATTCTAAGAGGAATTAGAACTTTAGATGTAAGATTAGACAAACACCAAGAAAATGCTTTAAAAGTTTCAAAGTTTTTATCAAAACAAAAAAAAATAATAAAGGTTTTCTATCCATATAAAAAAGGAAGTCAAAATTATAAATTGTGGAAAAAATATTATTCTGGAGCTTCGGGTTTATTAGGATTTAAAATAAAATCAAAAAATAAAAACTCAGTAATAAAATTTGTTAATTCATTAAAACTTTTTGGGCATGGTTTTAGTTGGGGTGGTTTTGAAAGCTTAGCACTTTATCAAACACACCAAGCACTAGGTAAGAGACAATTTACACATATAAAAAAAGATGAACATATAATAAGGATGCATATTGGACTTGAAGATCCTAAAGATATAATAAATGACATACAACAAGCATTAAAAATTATAAAATGAGTTCAGAAAGTTTTACTATTAGTAAAAAAGCACTAATCACTTTAATTGCTGCTTCTATAGTTGTAATTATTTCGTTAGGAATAAGACAGACATTTGGTTTATTTTATTTTGATTTTAATACTGACTTAGATATTTCCATTTCCCATTTTGGATTTGTTATGGGATTACAGTTGTTACTATGGGGAGTATTCAGTCCTTTGTTTGGTGTAATTACTGACAAGTATGGAGGGGCAGTTGCAATTTTTATCGGATTTGTTTTTTATTTGGTTGGGGTTTTATTTTTTTATTCTGGTTTTAATACTGGTGGTTATTTTACTTTAACTATAGGAGTAATGATTGGAATTGGCTTAGGCTCCACTGCAATAGGTATCCCAGTATCAGTAGTAGCTAAACATTTTCCAGCATCTAATAGAACTATTGCAACAGGAATTGTTACATGTGCAGGTTCATTTGGATATTTTGTATCTCCTTTACTTGTAAGATATTCCTTAGTTGAAACAGGCTGGGAGAATACTCTTTTATATTTTTCTCTTCTTTTAGGATTAGGATTAGTTGTAGCTTTGTTTGTTAGTACTCCAAAAATACCTGTAGGAGTTAATCAAGATAATAATCAAACAGCAAGAGAGGCTCTAAAAGAGGCATTTGCAAACAAAAGTTTTATTTATCTCACTTTAGGTTTTTTTGTTTGTGGTTGGCATATTGCTTTAGTAGCAACACACATTCCTACTTATATGGCAGACAAAGGTTTGCCTGACTGGACACCTGCAATGGTTTTAGCTTTGATTGGTGTATTTAATATGGCCGGTACGATTACCAGCGGTTATTTAGCAACAAGGTATAGTAAGAAAAAAATTTTAAGTGCTATTTATCTATTAAGAGGAGTTTCTATAATTTATTTTATTTTTTTACCGCCAAGTATATTTAATTCAGTAGTTTTTGGAGTTACATTTGGTTTTTTATGGCTATCCACAGTTCCACCAACAAATGGAATTGTTGCACACATATTTGGTACAAAATATGTTGGGCTTTTATATGGAATAGTTTTTGTAAGCCATCAAATTGGTTCTTTCCTAGGAGCATATCTAGGTGGTGTATTTTATGAATTAAACGGAAATTTTGACTATGCATGGTACGGATCTATCGCATTATCATTATTTGCAGGTCTGATACATTTACCTATAATAGAGAAAGCAATTGAAAGAACTCAGCCAGCATAAGTTTAAATTTAACCCATATTTAGAGGATCTGTATCAATCAGATAAACCTTTAATAATTTATAAAGTAGATGATGGGTATAATATTTACACTGATTTTTCTAAAAAAA
>CACJGD010000043.1 GCA_902592935.1 uncultured Pelagibacteraceae bacterium
GTTTAAACGAATCTTATCAAGATTTATTTGCAAGAGTAGCAAGCACATATTCAGATGATAATTTACATGCTCAAAGAATTTATAATTACATTAGTAAACTTTGGTTTATGCCAGCAACACCAGTTTTGTCAAATGGTGGTACAAAAAGAGGTTTACCAATTTCATGTTTTTTAAATGAGGCATCTGATAGCTTGGGAGGCATTCTTGATTTATGGAGTGAGAATGTTTGGTTAGCAGCGAAGGGTGGAGGAATTGGAAGTTACTGGGGTAACTTAAGATCTATTGGTGAAAAAATAGGAAGAGTTGGAAAAACTTCTGGAATAATTCCGTTCATAAAAGTTATGGACTCTTTAACGATGGCTATCAGTCAAGGCTCACTCAGAAGAGGGTCAGCTGCTTGTTATCTTCCAATTGATCATCCTGAGATAGAAGAATTTATAGAAATGAGAAGACCAACAGGAGGAGATCCAAATAGAAAAGCTTTAAACTTGCACCATGGTGTTTTAGTTTCTGATGCTTTTATGAGAGCGGTAGAAACTGACGAACAATGGGCTTTAAAAAGTCCTGCTGATGGAAGTGTTCAGCAAACTATCTCTGCAAGAAATTTATGGATCAGATTATTAACTGCTAGAATTGAGACAGGTGAACCTTATATCATTTATATCGATACAGTTAACAGACAAATTCCCCAACATCATAAGTTAGCAAATCTTACCGTAAAAACTTCCAATTTATGTAGCGAAATAACTTTACCTACAGGAATTGATAAAGATGGAAGAGATAGAACAGCTGTGTGCTGTTTATCTTCTTTAAATTTAGAAAAGTACGATGAATGGAAAGATGATCCTGACATGATTAGTGATGTAATGAGATTTTTAGACAATGTTCTATCTGATTTTATTAATAAAGCACCTGACCAATTTAAGGATGCAAAATATTCAGCAGAAAGAGAAAGAAGTGTTGGATTAGGTGTGATGGGTTTCCATTCCTTTTTACAAAAAAATAGAATTCCACTTGAGTCTGTAATGGCCAAGTCTTGGAATAAAAAAATATTTAAAAATATTCATGAGAAAGTTAATCAAGCCTCAAAAGATTTGGCAGAAGAAAGAGGAGCATGTCCGGATGCAGCTGAGTATGGTTATAAGGAAAGATTTTCTAATAAAACTGCTATAGCCCCCACAGCTTCTATTTCAATAATTTGCGGCGGTGCTTCCCCTGGAGTTGAGCCTGTTGCCGCAAATAGTTATACTCACAAAACACTTTCTGGATCTTTTAATGTTAGAAATAGATACTTAGAAGAAATTCTTCAAAGTCATGGAAAAAATGATGATGAAACTTGGTCAACAATTACCACTAATCAAGGTTCAGTTAGCCATTTAGATTTTCTTACAGACTTAGAAAAAGATGTATTTAAAACTGCTTTTGAACTTAATCAAAATTGGATAATTGAGTTAAGTGGAGACAGAACTCCGTTTATTTCTCAAGCCCAATCTGTGAATTTATTTTTACCAGCTGATGTTCATAAGAAAGAATTACACAAAATTCATTTTGATGCCTGGAAGAAAGGATTAAAGAGCCTTTATTACTGTAGGTCAAAATCAATTCAACGTGCTGAAAATATTAATGATGCTAAATCAACTGATATTACAGCAAATGTTTATAAATCTAAAAATCAACAATCAAACGAAGAGCAAGAGTACGAGGAGTGTCTATCATGTCAGTAGCAGAAAAAATAAATTCGGAAATTATACAAACTGAAAATAAAATCATTCAACCAAAAAAAATGGGTTTGCTAGTTGAAAATCCTGTTTATAAACCATTTAGATATCCATGGTGTTATGATGCTTGGCTTACACAGCAAAGAATTCATTGGTTACCAGAGGAAGTTCCTTTAGGGGACGATGTTAGAGATTGGCAAAAAAATCTATCTCAACCAGAAAAAAATTTACTAACTCAAATTTTTAGATTTTTTACCCAGGCTGATGTAGAAGTTAACAATTGCTACCTAAGACATTACACTACTGTTTTTAAACCTACAGAAGTTTTAATGATGATGACAGCTTTCGCTGCTATGGAAACAGTTCATGTAGCTGCCTATTCCCATCTTCTAGATACAATTGGAATGCCAGAGTCTGAATACTCGGCATTTATGAAATATAAAGAAATGAAAGACAAATATGATTACATGCAAGACTTTAATGTTAATTCAAAAGAAGATATTGCAAAGACAGTAGCTGTATTTAGTGCTTTCACTGAAGGACTTCAATTGTTTGCAAGTTTTGCAATTTTATTAAATTTTCCAAGACATAATAAAATGAAAGGAATGGGTCAGATCGTTACTTGGTCTGTAAGAGATGAAACCCTTCATTGCAACTCAATGATTAGAATTTTCAAAGAATTTATTAAAGAAAATCCTGAAATTTGGACTCCAAAACTTAAAAAAGAACTTTATGAAGCTTGTAGAACTATCATTGAACATGAAGACGCTTTTATTGATCTTGCTTTTGAAATGGGACCAATGGAAGGATTAACTGCAAAAGAAGTTAAAGAATACATTAGATTTATTGGTAACCGAAGATTGGTTCAGTTAGGACTAGAACCAATTTATGATATCGATAAAAATCCTTTAACTTGGTTAGATACGATGCTTAATGCTGTTGAACACATGAATTTCTTTGAAGGTCGAGCAACAGAATACTCTAAAGCATCAACTCAAGGTACTTGGGCAGAAGCTTTTAGTTAAAAATAAATTTATCTCTGATTCAATTGCATCACTTTTCGATGCCTATTACCTTTGTAGCTTGCTAAAGGTCTAATGAGTTTATTTGCAGCGTGTTGTTCCATTATATGAGCAGACCAACCGGTAATTCTAGAAATTACGAATATTGGTGTAAAAAAGTCAGTTTCAAATCCCATTAAATGATAAGTAGGTCCTGTTGGATAGTCTACATTAGGATGTATATTTTTTTCTTTAATCATTACCCTTTCAACAATATCGTAAATTTTCTCAAATTTTTTGTCTTTCTTTATTTTTGCAACTTTTGCAAAATATTTTCTCATAGTAGGAACCCTAGAATCTCCTGATTTATAAACTCTGTGCCCAAATCCCATCACAACTTCTTTATTTTTCAGGGCTTTATTAATCCATTTTAATGCATTTTCTGGCTTTTTAATTTTATTCATCATATGCATAACCTCTTCATTTGCTCCACCATGAAGCGGACCTTTTAAGCTAGCAATTGCTCCAGTTATTGCACCATGAATATCAGACAAGCTACTAGTAATCGTTCTTGCAGTGAAAGTTGAAACATTAAAACTATGCTCAGCATATAAAATTAAAGACACATCAAAAGCCTTAACAATTTCTTTTTGAGGAACTTTTCCAAAACACATATAGAAAAAATTTTCTGCAAAAGTTAATGTTTTTTTTGGTTTGATTATTTTTTTTCCTTTTCTGATTCTATAGAATGCAGCTAAAGCGGTTGGTGTTTTCGCGAAAATTCTCAAAGCTTTTCTCATATTAGCCTCAGGCGAAGAATCTGAGGTTTCTTTATCTTCTAATCCCATCACACTTACTGCTGTACGTGCAACATCCATTGGATGAGATTTTTTTGGCATATGTTTAATTATCTCGTATAAATTTTTTGTTAGTTCTCTATTATTTTTTTCCTCTTTTTCAAATTTTCTTAATTCTAAAGTGTTTGGAAGATCTTTATTTAAAA
>CACJGD010000044.1 GCA_902592935.1 uncultured Pelagibacteraceae bacterium
AAATATTTAAAAGTGTCAAGAGTAGATTTCCTGACGCAGAATTAATGGATGTAAATTCAAACAAAGATGGAGTTGATAATGACTGATTTTAGTAAAATTTTAGATAAAGCAAAAGAACTTGAGGCAAAAATGAAAGAAAGCCAACAAAAGATTAAGGAAATTAGAGTTGAAGGAGTTTCGGGCTCAAATTCTGTAAAGATAACTTTGGATGGTGAAGGAGAGATGCAAACAATAAAGTTATCTGATGAAATCATTAAAGAGGACAAAAACATAATTGAAGATTTAATTGTTGCAGCACATAATAGTGCCAAATCTCAAATTAAATCAAAAACAACTGAGGAAATTTCAAAAGCAACTGGAGGCTTTGGAATTCCTGGTTTTAAATGGCCTTTATAGTAGATGCAAAACATCAGTGAGATAGAAGAATTAATTAAATTAATTTCAAAACTTCCTGGTTTAGGTCCTAAATCAGCAAAAAGAATTGTTTTAAAATTAATAAATAATCGTGACGAACTTGTAAAACCTATGGCAAATATATTGGCGCAAGTTTATAAAAATGTAGTTAGATGCAATTCATGTGGTGCACTAAAGTCAAATTCAAATGGATGTCTAAATTGTGAGAATACAAAAGAAAAATATAATAAAATTTGTGTAGTAGAGGATATCGCAGACCAATGGTCGATTGAAAATTCAAATATCTTTCAGGGATATTTTCATATTTTGGGTGGAACAATTTCTTCAGTTGGCCAAAGAAAAGAAGATTTATTAATTAACTCATTAGTAGAAAGAGTTAACAGAGATAAAATTGAGGAGGTAATTCTAGCAACTAGTGCTACTGTTGAAGGTCAAACAACTGCATACTACATTCAAGATAGTCTAAAAAATTTAGATGTTAAAATTACTAAACTAGCACAAGGTTTGCCAGTCGGAGGAGAGATTGAAAGTCTAGATGATGGGACTTTATTTTCTGCTTTTAAAAATCGATCTAATTTGGTTTCGAACTCAGATTAGTTTTTTTTTTAATCTATTTAAATGAAGTAATGGTTCGGTATAACCTGAAGGTTGTTCTTTACCTTTAAACACTAAATCACATGCAGTTTGAAATGCTATAGAGTTTTCATAATCACCACTCATTTTAATATATAGCGGATCGTCTTTGTTCTGGTCGTCTACTATTTTTGCCATCTCTTTCATTATTTCAGTAACTTGTATTTTTGTTGTAATACCATGATGTATCCAGTTTGCTAAATGTTGAGATGAAATTCTAAGAGTGGCCCTGTCTTCCATCAAACCTATGTTGTTAATATCGGGCACTTTAGAACAACCTACACCCTGATCGACCCATCTTACTACATAACCTAATAAGGTTTGTGCAGAATTAGAAATTTCTTTGTTTATATCTTCTACAGACCAATTAGGTCTATCTGCTATTGGGATTGTTAAGAGATCATCAAGCTTAGCTGGTTCTCGATCTTTTAATTTTTTTTGTTCATTAAAAATATTTATTTCATGATAATGTAAAGCATGTAATGCAGCTGCTGTTGGTGAAGGAACCCATGCGCAGTTTGCACCTGCTTTTAAGTGTCCTGTTTTTTGTTCCATCATATCTTTCATTTTGTCGGGCATTGCCCACATTCCTTTTCCAATTTGAGCTTTACCAGAAAACCCACAACTTAAACCAATATCAACATTGTTATTTTCGTATGCAGTAATCCATTTGGATGATTTCATATCACCTTTTTTAATCATAGGGCCAGCTTCCATTGATGTATGCATTTCATCTCCGGTTCTATCTAAGAAGCCTGTATTTATGAAAAAAACTCTATTTTTAAGACTTCTGATACATTCTTTTAAATTTGCTGATGTTCTTCTTTCTTCATCCATAATACCAATCTTACAAGTGTACTTAGGTAAATTTAGAACTTCCTCAACTTTAGAAAAAATTAAATCTGTAAATGCTGTTTCTTCTGGACCATGCATTTTAGGCTTTACGATATAAACTGATCCAGTTCTTGAATTATTTTTGTTTTTAATATCATGTATTGCAGCTGCCGTAGTTATAAATGCATCCATTATACCTTCGGGTATTTCACTTCCATCACCTAATAAAATTGAAGGGTTAGTCATTAGATGACCAACATTTCTAACAAGTAAAAGACTTCTACCATGTAATTTTAAACCTTTTCCATCTTTTGAGATATAACTTCTGTGTGGATTTAATTTTCTTTCAAATAATTTACCTTCTTTTTCAAATTTAGATTTAAGGTCTCCTCTCATGAGACCTAGCCAATTTCGATAACAAATAATTTTATCTTCCGAGTCTACTGCCGCTACACTATCTTCATTATCGCAAATTGTTGACACAGCAGACTCTAGTATTATATCACTAATACCAGCATGATCTTGTTGGGCGGCAAAAGCTCTTGAGTCTTTTAAAATTTCAATATGTAAATTATTATTTTTAAGAATAATTGTGGATGGATTATCACTTTCTCCTCTGTGTCCAACAAACTTATTTTCGTCTTCCAGATCAAAAATATCAGCACCTTTTAAAATTTTTAATTTTCCATATTTTACAGCAAAACTTGTAATTTTATTCCAACTTAATCCAGCTAATGGAAAGTGCTTATCTAAAAAATCTCTACCATATTTTATAACCATTTCACCTCTTAAAGGGTCATATCTTTCAGATACACTATCTTCTGACTGCTCAATTACATCTGTACCATAAAGACTATCATATAAACTCATCCATCTTGCATTCGCAGCATTTAATGCATACCTCGCGTTCATGATAGGTACAACTAATTGAGGTCCGGCTATACTTGCAATTTCTTCATCAACATTTTCAGTTTCTATTTTAAAATCAGGTCCCTCATTTTTTAAATAACCAATTTGCAATAAAAATTTTTTATACTCATCTGAATTAAATTCTTTACCTTTATTTTTAAGATGCCAATCATTTATTTTCTTTTGCAAATCTTCTCTAAATTTAATCAATTCTTTATTTTTTGGCGCGAGCTCATCAAGAGTTTTTTCAAGACCCAACCAAAAATTTTCTGCAGATATATTTGTATTTTTTAATAATTCATCATTTACAAAGTTTGATAGTTTTTCAGAAACTTGCAGATTATTGATTTTAATGTATTTTTCTTGCATAGCACTTTAGTTCGTACCCCATCTGTATTTTTGCCTGAGAGCTTTACTCCTTCGGCGGAAATTAATCTCTTTCCAGAGTGTTATGCTTTATCGGTCCTTTTGCCTGAGAGTTTCCGGGG
>CACJGD010000045.1 GCA_902592935.1 uncultured Pelagibacteraceae bacterium
ATTTCGTTATTTGATAAACCAGATGCCTCAGAACCAAATAAAAAAGCTATCTTTTTTTTATAATTAATTTTTTTCAAATCTTCTAGTTGAATATGTTTAATATTTTTATTTCTAAATCGCGCAGATGTTGCAATTACAATATCTACATTCTTTAAAGATTTCTCTAAATTTTCAAAACTCTTTGCTTTATTTATTATATTTTTAGCTCCTACCGAAGTTGCTAGAATTTTATCATTTGGGAATATTGGTTTAGGATCAACAACTACGAGTTTATTAAAATTAAAATTTTTCATCGCTCTAGCGCACGCTCCAATATTTTCTGAGAGTTGAGGTTTGTGTAAAATGAAAGAAATATTATTAACAGACATTAATCCATGCCATGATTTCTATTATAATTGGAAATAGCTGATGGTTTGATATCATTTAAATATTTGTGATCTACTGTCCAAATCGAAACTTTTAATGGATAACATTTTGCTACATCAGATGAATGTTCAGATCCACAATCACCTCCTGGGCAAGCAGAAAGGGCACCTAATAAATCTGTTTCTGCAAAAAACTCTAAATAATCACCTGGTCTAACTGGACTTGATTTCATAAAGTATTGTTTTGTATCATTGGTAAATCCAGTTAACATAAAAACATTTAATACATCATGAACTATTTTTTCGGCATGGTCTAACTGAACATTTTTTTCTTTAACTAAAGCTCTTGTTAAATTTGAATGACAACAATAGTGATAATCATTATCACTTAGAAGTTTTGAGGTGTAAGGATCGCAACGTGTCCCAATTACATCATGAACAGACCCTCCATCTTTATCATAATCATACCAATCTAAAGTATCCCAAGTTATTGTTGCTAAAGATCTAAGATATGGAAAACTACTAAACATTTTATCTCCAACCGAAAGATGAGTTCCATAGAGAGCTCTTGTTTTTCCCGAATAAAATTTTTCTTCCAAATTATTTAAATTAAATAAATTTAAATCTCCTACTTGAGGCCCATCTAAACTTTCAATTCTAAAAAACTCACCAAATTTAACCTCAAACGTTTTTGCATCTCTTGGAGGTATTATAACCTCATCCTTTTTAACCAAGTTTTCTCGAGCAGAATGTAAAATACTTAAATTTTTTTCTTCAATATTGATATTTGGATAACAAACTATTGGTTTTGCGCCTATTCTACTTTTTAAGTCAGATGGTTTTTTTGAAAATTTTTTAATTTTCATTCTTACAAACTTCCAGGGGCTTTGTCCTTGAATAACTTATAATCTAAACTATCAACTAGAGCTTTAAAGGATGCATCAATGATATTTGGTGACACTCCAATAGTAAACCAATTAACACCTTTAGAGTCTGTACTTTCTATGCTTACTCTAGTTACAGCTTCTGTACCAGTATTTAAAATTCTAACTTTATAATCAACCAATCTTAAATCTTTTAAATATTCTGAATATTTAGCAAGTTTATTAACATTCTTTCTAATTGCATTGTCCAGAGCATTAACAGGTCCGTTTCCTTTTCCTTCGCACAAAATCTTATTTCCATCTACTTCCAATTGGGCTTTTGCGAAAGAAACAATTTCACCTGCATTATCTTTCTTTACTGAAACATCATATTCATTAATTGAAATATATCTTGGTATCTCCCCCATTAATCTTCGAGCTAATAACTCAAAAGATGCATCAGCACCATCATAACTATAACCAATAAACTCTCGATCCTTAACTTCTTCCAAAAGTTTTTTAATTTTTGGATCACTTTTTTCTACATTTATTCCTATAAGGTTCAATCTAGACATAATGTTTGATTGTCCAGACTGATCTGAAACAACTATATTTCTTGAATTTCCAACCTCTTCAGGATTAACATGTTCATAAGTTTTTGGATCTTTTTGAACAGCTGAAACGTGCATTCCACCTTTATGTGAAAAAGCAGAGGCTCCAACATAAGGCAAGTGTTTGTTTGGCTTTCTATTTAATAGTTCATCTAATAATCTTGAGCATTGAGTTAAATTTTTTAAGTTTTCACGTTTGATATTTAATTTATAATTTTCATAAAAATCTTTTTTTAAAAAAAAAGTTGGTATTAATGAAACTAAATTTGCATTTCCACATCTCTCACCTAAACCATTTAAAGTTCCTTGAACTTGTCTAACACCTGCTTGAACAGCAGCTAAACTATTTGCTACTGCATTTTCAGTGTCATTATGAGCATGAATTCCTAAATTTTTACCTGGAATATGTTTGATTACCTCTTTAACAATTTTAGTTATTTCGTGAGGAAGTGTTCCACCATTTGTATCACATAAAACAATCCATCTAGCACCATTATCATATGCTGCTTTCAAACATAAAATTGCATATTCAGGATTTGATTTGTATCCATCAAAGAAATGTTCCGCATCAAACATGAATTCTTTACCAGATTTAACTATATGTTTTGCGCTTTCACTTATATTTGAAAGATTTTGATCATTTGAAATACCAAGAGCAACATCAACTTGAAAATCCCATGATTTACCAAACAAACAAACTGATGAACTATTTGAATTTATTAATGAAGATAGCATTGGATCATTCTCGGCACTATGTTCAGTTTTTTTTGTCATACCAAAAGCGGTTAATTTTGCAGATTTAAAATTATGATTCTTATTAAAAAATTCAGTATCTGTAGGATTTGCCCCAGGCCACCCACCCTCTATATAATCAACACCCAAAGTATCAAGAGAAGATGATATCTTTTCTTTATCATCAATTGAAAAATCTACACCTTGAGTCTGTGCACCATCACGCAGAGTTGTATCAAATATATATAACCGATCTTTACTCATTTAAATTTCCAGACCGTTTTACCATCTTTATCTTCTATTAAAACACCTTTGTCTAAAAGCTCATCTCTTATTTTATCAGCTTCCTCATAATTTTTATTAACTCTAGCTTTATTTCTCTGATTAATTTTAATTAAAATTTCATTTTCAGAAATTGATACTTTGCTTTTCTTAAATTTAAGCCAATCCTCTTTAGTTTCGTTCAATAATCCAATAAAATGACAAGCAG
>CACJGD010000046.1 GCA_902592935.1 uncultured Pelagibacteraceae bacterium
CTTAAGCAGCTAGGTGTTACAGACATTGTTTCAGTATCAGCTGTAGGTTCTCTTAAAGAAGATTTACCTCCTGGAAAATTTGTAATTATTGATCAATTTATTGATAGAACTTTTGCTAGAGTAAAAACATTTTTTGATGAGGAGATAGTAGCTCATGTATCAATGGCTCATCCAACTTCTAATGGACTAATGGATGCATGCGAAGATGCAATTAAAAAATCGAATATAGATTACCAAAGAAACGGAACTTATGTAGTTATGGAAGGGCCTCAATTTTCTACATTAGCAGAGTCTAATTTATATAGATCTTGGAAAGCAGATGTAATTGGAATGACTAATATGCCAGAAGCAAAGCTAGCAAGAGAGGCTGAAATTAGATATGCATCAGTATCTATGGTAACAGATTTTGATTGTTGGCATCCAGATCATGAAAATGTTGATGTTCAACAAGTAATTAAAATTTTGTTAGGCAACGCGGAAAAAGCAAAAGTTATGATAAAAAATTTGATTGATAATTTTGAAGATCATATTGATCCTAATGACCCAACAAACAATTGTTTAGATGTAGCAATTATTACTGCTCCAGAAAAAAGAACAGAAAAAACAATTGAGAAACTCAAGACAGTAGCTGGAAGAGTCTTAAATAAGTGAAAAAAATAATTTATACATTTTTAATTTACTTTTTATTTATTTCTTGTTCTTACTCAAAAAACCTAAGTGGATTTGTTATTGATAATGAGAAGAATAAATTTAATTTACAGCCAATTTCAAAATCTTATAAAGGAAAAACACCTGATATAAGCTTAAATAATTCAGAAAATATAAAAATTATAATATTTTCTCATGGAACAACTAGGCCACAAAAAAAAGAAAAATGTAAAAGAAAATATAACGCTATTCCAAATTCTTTATTAAGCTTAACTGAAATTGATAACGTTTTCTTTTATTATTTGTGTTCTAAATCAACTGATGGAAATAAACCTGGCTCATATATTGAAAAAAGAGTTAATGAAATTGATAATGTTTTAGATCAATTATTAGATAATGGCATCAAGCCTAAAAATATTTTTCTTTCAGGAGTTTCTGCTGGAGGCTGGTCTTCACTTATGTTAATGCCAAAAGTAGGGAAAAAATTTAATTCAGCAATTGTTTTTGCTCCAGCGTGTTGTGGACCAAGGCATGAAATTAATAAATATCCAGTATGGAGAAAGGAAATTAGACCTAAGCAGGTTAAGCAGATAAAAGAAGCAGATTTAATTAAAGCTCTTATTTTTGCATATGAAGATGATAAATTTAACAGATCAAAAGAACTTATGTTTCTTAAGAAAAAATCACCAAATACAGTTAATATTATAGCGTACAAATGTGGTGAGGGTCACAATACTTATAGAAAAGACTGCAGAATTAATGAAACAAAAAAAATTATAAAAAAATATATTGAAGAGCAGGGATAATTTCTAATGAAAATAGAAGGAAAAGAATATCGAACAATATGGTATCAGGAAAATGTTGTTAAAATAATTGATCAAACGAAACTTCCTCATCAATTTATAATAAAAGATCTCAAATCAGTAAAAGATGCAATTAATGCAATTAAAGTAATGGAGGTAAGAGGTGCACCTCTAATTGGTGGTACGGCTGCTTATGGTATAGTTTTAGCAGTACAAGAAAATAATGATCCAGAATTTATAAAAAAAAGTGCAGAAGAATTAATTCAATCAAGACCTACTGCTATTAATTTAAAATGGGCTGTAGATCGTATGATGAAAAAATTATCAGGAATTAATAGTGATCAAATATTAAGTATTGCCCTAAATGAAGCAAAAGAAATATGCGATGAAGATGAAAAGTTTTGTGAAAAAATTGGTATTAATGGATTAAAAATAATTGAAGAAATTTATAATAAAAAGAAAGATACTGTAAATATATTAACACATTGTAATGCTGGTTGGTTAGCAACAATTAATTGGGGTACCGCTACATCACCAATTTATCATGCACACAAAAAAGGTATACCAGTTCATGTATGGGTAGATGAAACAAGACCAAGAAACCAAGGTGCTAATTTAACTTCATATGAATTAAATGAAGAAGAAATTCCCAATACTATTATTACTGATAATACAGGAGGTATTTTAATGAAGAGAGGAGAAGTTGATATGTGTATTGTAGGAACTGATAGAACTTTATCTAATGGAGATGTTTGCAATAAAATTGGAACTTATCTTAAAGCATTAGCCGCTCATGATAATAATGTTCCCTTTTATGTAGCCCTTCCAAGCTCAACAATTGATTGGGATATTAAAGATGCAAAAGATATTCCTATTGAGGAAAGAAATTCAGAGGAATTATCTCATGTTGAGGGTGTTGATGAGAATAATCAACTTAAGAAAGTTTTGATATATCCTAAAAAAAGTAAGGCAATTAATTTAGCTTTTGATGTTACACCTGCAAAATATGTTACAGGTTTGATTACAGAAAGAGGCATTTCAGAAGCATCATCAAACGGTTTAAAAGAATTATTTAAGAAATAATATTAGAGGAAATTAATCCGTCGAGTGGTTTTGGGTGAAACCATGTAGATTTTTGTGGCATATATTTTTTCTTTTCAGCAAAAGATAAAACTTGTGAAATATCAGTAGGATATAACTTAAATGCTAAATTATATTTTTTAG
>CACJGD010000047.1 GCA_902592935.1 uncultured Pelagibacteraceae bacterium
AAAACTTTAACATCTGCCCTCGCTGGCAAAACTGTTTGTACACAAACAGGAACAATTCACCAAAACTTTTTAGAGTCAGGTGATGTTGGGAGTGTAAATGTAAGAACTTACAAAACTCAAGATGAAGTTAACCTAGATCTTACTTCTGGAAGATGTGACGTTGCATTAGCTGCTGCTGTAGCATTTACTGATTATGCAGATAAATCAGGTAAGCCAGTTGTATTAGTTGGACCAACTTTTTCAGGTGGTGCATTTGGCAATGGTGTAGGAGTTGGTATCAGACAAGCTAGCGATAGCGAGATTGGAAAAAGAGATGCCAAAATCTTAAAAGACTTCAATAAAGCAATTAACAAAGCTAGAAAACAAGGAATTATTAGCAAACTTGCTATTAAGCACTTTGGTTTCGACGCTTCTATGTAATTCATTTCAGATCTGGCGACTATAATATATAGTCGCCAATCTATATGGAACTTCTCGCATTTGGTAAAACAGGTTGGGGTGATGAGTTATTCTATGCAACCTTAATGACAATAGCTGTATCAATTACAGCAATGTTAGTCGGTTTCTTTTTTGCATTAATTTTTACGCCTTTAAAACTTTCAAAATATAAAACTTTAAATTTAGTTGGCAATTTTTATACAACAGTCATACGTGGAGTACCTGAACTATTAGTAATATACCTTTTCTTTTTTGGTGGCAGTGGAGCAATCATGTATGTAGCTTCTATTTTTGGTTATTACGAATACATAGAAATAAATGCTTTTATTACAGGCTCAATGGCAATAGGTATTATTTCGGGCGCTTATTCAACAGAAGTATTTAGAGGCGCTATACAATCTATAGACAAAGGTCAATTTGAAGCTGCAAAAGTTCTTGGAGTCAATAAGTTTGTGCAATTTTATAAAATAATACTCCCCCAGATGTTAAGACTTGCTATTCCAAACTTAAGTAATGTTTGGCAAATAACTTTAAAAGACACTTCTTTGATTTCAGTAACAGGATTAGTCGAAATAATGAGACAGTCTTATATTGCGGCAGGATCTACTAGAGATCCTTTGTTCTTTTATTCTTTCGCAGCAGTTTTATATCTGTTGCTTACTTACGTGAGTATGAAGCTAATTAACAAGTTAGAAGTTAGGTATAGCAGGGGATATTAATGGATTTTGATTTAATGATTACTAGTTTCCCTAAGCTTTTAGCAGCAACAGTAGTTACTTTAAAATTATTATCCGCATCATTATTTTTTGGATTATTCTTAGGTCTTTTTTTTGCAATTTTAAGATTAAACAAAAATATATTCATCAATAAATTTGCTTATGGCTATTCATACGTATTCAGAGGAACACCTTTATTGGTTCAGATTTTTATTATTTATTTTGGACTAGGACAAATTGAATATTTAAGAACAACATTTCTATGGGTTATTTTAAAAGAACCTTATTGGTGTGCAATAATAGCATTTACTTTAAATACTGGGGCATATACTTCAGAAATTTTAAGATCAGCATTTCAAACAATAAAACCAGGTATTATTGAAGCTGGAAAAAGCTTGGGCATATCAAATAAAATTATCTTTTATAAAATTCAAATTCCAATTGCTATTAGACAGTCACTTCCTGCTTACGGAAATGAAATCATATTGATGATGAAAGGCACTTCATTAGCAAGCACAGTAACTTTAATGGATTTAACTGGTGTTGCTAAATATATAATTTCAACAACTTTTAAACCAATCGAAGTATTTATTGTTGCTGGTGGAATTTATTTGTTCATGACTTTTATCATTCATAATGTGATTAAATATTTAGAGAAAAAGTACAGCTTTCAACAATAAGAATGTTTTTATCAGAGAAACAAATTAATGATTATCAAAATGATGGTGTAATAATAATTAAAAATG
Organism: uncultured Pelagibacteraceae bacterium; assembly: GCA_902592935.1. Lineage (GTDB taxonomy): Bacteria > Pseudomonadota > Alphaproteobacteria > Pelagibacterales > Pelagibacteraceae > Pelagibacter. Next base: position 1,901 of record CACJGD010000047.1, read on the forward strand.
TATTTAAAGATTGGATTGAGCCACTTAGAAAAGGATTTCAAAAAGTTTTAGATAGTCCAAGTAAGCACGGAAGAGAAAATGTAAATGATGATAATGGAAGATTTTTTGAGGATTATTGTAATTGGGAGAGGATAAAAGAATTTAAGGATTGTTTATATAATTCGCTTGGAGCTCAAATATTTTCAGAAGCAACTAACTCTAAAGTAACTCAAATTTTTCATGAACATATATTTATAAAGGATCCAGGCACACTCAAAGAAACACCGTGGCATCAAGATATGCCATATTACTGCGTTGATGGTAATGATACTGGAAGTTTCTGGATTCCATTAGATGAAGTTGATCATAAAAATAATCTTAAATTAATTTTAGGCTCTCACAAATGGCCAAAGTTAATTAGACCTACAAAATGGTCAAATAACCAATCTTGGTATGATGACGATAGTTCTTTTATGGACTTACCACCATCAAAAGAATTTAAAAAAAATATTTTAATTCCACAATTAAATTTAGGTGATGCTGTTTTATTTAATTTTAAAACTGTTCATGGTTCAACAGAAAACAATTCTTCTAAATCACGAAGAGCATTTTCGATGCGATTTATAGGTGATGATGTAAAATATATTGATAGAGGAGGACCAACTTCACCTCCATTTGATGGAATTAATTTAAAAACGGGAGATTTGATGAGAGATGATTGGTTTCCTAAAGTTTTTAGTAGCTAGTATATTCTTTAATTTCTTTAATACTTGATCCTGTATGATTGTTCAT
>CACJGD010000048.1 GCA_902592935.1 uncultured Pelagibacteraceae bacterium
GAAACTGTGCAAACTCCAAAAGTCACTAAGGTTAACCGAATGGATATTGGTTTTAGATCTGAGAGAGACAGTGGTTTCTCCACAGGTGGTGGGGTTGCTGATGTACCACAAGAAAGCTTGATGTTAACTGGAGATGAAAATATCGTTAATATAGACTTTTCAGTATTTTGGGTAATTAAAGACGCTGGTAATTTTTTATTCAAAATTCAAGATCCAGAAGGAACTGTTAAAGCGGCTGCCGAAACTGCGATGAGAGAAGTAATAGCAAAAAGTGATATTCAACCAATTTTAACAGAGGGAAGATCTAAAATTGAGCTTGAAACTCAAGAAATTATTCAAACTATTTTAGATGATTACGAAAGTGGAATTCAAATTACACAAGTGCAAACTCAAAAAGCTGACCCACCTGATCAAGTAATTGATGCATTTAGGGATGTACAGGCTGCAAGAGCAGACATGGAAAGATCAAAAAATGAAGCTGAAGCCTATGCAAATGATGTAATACCAAGAGCACGAGGGGAAGCGCAAAAAATTTTACAAGCAGCAGAAGCATATAAAAAAGAAGTTGTTGCAAAAGCAGAAGGTGAAGCGAGTAGATTTATAGCAATCTACAGTGAGTATAAAAATGCAAAAGCAGTGACTCAAGAAAGAATGTATTTAGAAACTATGGAGAAAGTTTTAGCTGATATAGATAAAGTAATTATAGAAAAAAATGCAGGTTCAGGTGTAGTTCCATACTTACCTTTGCCTGAATTAAAAAAGAAAGCGACAAATTAAAATGAAAGCTGGAAAAATATTAGCAGGAGTATTAGTTGCAATTGGTGTAGTAGCCTTTTTATCCGTAATTATTGTAAAAGAGGTTAATCAAGCAATTATTCTTCAATTTGGTGATCCAAAAAGAATTATAATGAAACCAGGATTAAACTTTAAAATTCCATTCATTCAAAACGTTGTTTATTTAGATAAAAGAATTTTAAATTTAGATGCTCCACCTGAGGAGGTTATTGCATCAGACCAGAAAAGATTAATTGTTGATGCATTCGCAAGATTTCAAATTGTAGACCCGCTTAAATTTTATATTTCAGTTGGAAATGAAAGAGTCGCAAGATCAAGGTTATCTACAATTATAAATTCAAGAATTAGAAATGTATTAGGTCAAGAAGAATTACAAACATTATTATCTAAAGATAGATCTAAGCAAATGGCTTTAATTAAAGAAGGTGTAAATAATGAAGCACAAAACTTTGGAATTAATATTGTAGACGTAAGAATTAAAAGAGCAGATCTTCCTCAAGCAAATAGTGATGCGATTTATAGAAGAATGCAGACTGAAAGGGAAAGAGAAGCAAAAGAATTTAGAGCAAAAGGTGCAGAGATGGCTGTAACAATTACTTCAACAGCAGATAAAGAAGTTACGGTAATTTTAGCTGATGCTCAAAAACAATCTGAGATCATGAAAGGGGAAGGTGATGGACAAAGAAATAAAATATTTGCTGACGCCTTTGGTCAAGATCCAGAATTTTTTGCTTTTTATAGAGCTATGCAGGCATATGAAAAAGCTCTTATTGGTGGTGAAACCTCTCTAATTTTATCACCTGATAGTGAATTTTTTAAATTTTTTGGAAATATAAAACCTGAAATCCAACAATAATTCTTAAATGCGTGAGCTAGTTATAGCTTTTGGTCTTTTCTTATTTATTGAGGGAATTTTATACGCCTTATTTCCAGCAAAAATGAAAAGTATGTTAAAAAAATTAGAACTTGTTAAAGATAGTCAACTTAGATCAGGTGGACTTATTTTTGCAATTATAGGTTTTGTAATTATTTATTACATTAAGAACTAATATGAGAAAAATTAAAATTATATTTTTAACAATAGTTCTGTCATTCACTTTCTCATTTAGTGTAAACTCTAAACCAGTTCCTGCTTCTTTTGCAGACCTTGCGGAAAAACTAATGCCATCTGTGGTGAATATTTCTACTACAACAACTGTGGTAACTACCACAAATCCTTTTCCTTTTCAGTTCCCACCAGGATCTCCCTTTGAAGATATGTTTAAAGAATTTGGGACACCTCAAGAAAGACAATCAGCTGCACTAGGTTCTGGGTTTATAATTGATGAGAAAGGCATTGTAGTAACAAATAATCATGTCATCCAAGATGCTGACGACATAATTGTAAGAGTTAATGGTGATCAAGAATTTAAAGCAAAGGTTTTAGGCGCTGACCCACTTATGGATATTGCTGTTTTACAATTAGAAACAAACGAAAAGTTTATACCAGTAGAATTTGGAGATTCTGATAAAGCAAGAATTGGAGATTGGGTTTTGGCAATTGGAAATCCATTTGGTTTAGGAGGAACAGTTACTGCTGGAATTATTTCAGCTAGAAATAGATCTATCGGTTTATCAAGATACGAAGATTTTATACAAACAGACGCCTCTATTAATTCTGGAAATTCAGGTGGGCCTTTGTTTGATATGGAGGGAAATGTAATTGGAATTAATACAGCAATCCTTGGACGTAATGGTTCGATTGGAATTGGATTTTCTATACCATCAAATAGTGCACAAATCGTAATTAAACAATTAATTGAATTTGGCGAAAC
>CACJGD010000049.1 GCA_902592935.1 uncultured Pelagibacteraceae bacterium
ACTCCACCAGAAGTTTTAACATTCCAACGATTTTCAACTTTTTTAACTTGTTCTACTCTTTCATTTAAATGAAATTTGACATTGAAAGGTTTAATTTGTTGCAAAAGATTATTTGTTAACTCTTCACCGGTACATTCAGGTACCGCTGGGATGTCATATATAGGTTTATCAGGGTAAAGCTCAATGCATTGACCACCTGCTTTATCAAGATTATCTACTATCTCACAACTCAAGCCTATAATACCAAGTTGATGAGCACAAAACAAACCAGTAGGTCCTGCTCCAATAATTAATACATCTGTTTTATTCATCTAACCTTGCTTTGATGGAATATTTACTTCTAGTCCGTCCAACTCATCTGAAACAATTAATTGACAACTCAACCTACTATTCTTTTTTGGTTCAAAAGCCATATCAAGCATATCTTCTTCACCATCTTCTTTTGTTGAAAGTTTATCTAACCATTCATCTTTGACATAAACATGGCAAGTAGCACAAGCCATTCCTCCTCCACAATCAGCATCAATACCTGGAATATCATTTTGAACCGCACCTTCCATTACAGTTAATCCGTTTTGGACATCGATTGTGTGTGTTTTGTTATCATGAGTGTGATAAGTAATTTTTGCCATGCGTTATATATAAGTTCTTATCTAAATTGAGCAAGTAAGTAAAAACATACTTGGTCAGATTTATGCATTTTGTGGTTCAGGAACTTCCTTTTTAAAGAAATAACTAGAATCGTCTTTTTGTCTCATCAAAGCTGGTAAAATTTCTTTGTAAGCATCAATTAAACCATCATTTGTTCTCGGTAATTGATCTTTAATATGGTTATGAAGTTTATCCAAGTTATAAGATGGAACTGTTGGAAACATGTGATGTGTTACATGATATTCCATTTTCCAATATAAAAAGCTTAATACAGGATTTAAATACATTTCTCTAGTTGTATACCTGTGATCTTTAATATCTCTAGCTAAACCTGCATGTTGAGTGAAAGAAACAAGTTTATGTAAAGTTCTTCCATAAAATTTTGGTAATAAAAAAAACAAAACTGGCAACCAAGATAATGTAAATAAAGACCACAAAATAATTGCAATCCAAACTGCAACAAAAATTCTAGAATTTAAAATAACTTTTGATTGTGCATTTTCAGGAATGCAGTCTTGCATCACTTTTGTTTTTACACCCAATGCATGCTGAATAATTTCATAAGCTATACTTTTTTTAAAATAAACAAGTTCCATAAAAGGAATTAAATTAATTAAAAAATTTTTTGGAGTTTCTTTTAAATTATTTCCATATTCAATTTCATGATCATATGGATTTTCTGTTGAATATGTATTTCCATGATGAACGAAATGTGTATATCTCCATCTTGTTGGTTCAAAATTTGATAGATATGAAGAAATATAATAAAAAAATTCGTTTAAAGATTTTGATTGAAAAGCGGTTTTGTGTCCTGTTTCATGCCATAATGGATTTGAAAAACCATAAATGTTTCCATAAACCAAAAACCAAAAAGCTGACCACCATGTGCCCCAAGTTATATATGCTAAAATTCCTGTTACTAATAACAATCCAAAAAAGACTGAAACATGTTGAAGCCCTTTGATATCAGATTTTTTTGAAAGTTCTTTGAGGACTTCTATATCAACTTTACATCGATGCCATTTTTCTAATTTTACATCCATAAATAAAAAAATATATATAGTAATTATACATAATTTAATGAAGGTAAAAAAAAAGGGCAAGTACAAAAATGTACCTGCCCTTAATTTAAATTTTAGCTAATTACTTAGCTCTTCTTCCGCTTGAACTAGTTGCAGCAGCCCAGATTACTAGACCAAATGCAATTTTGTTAATGAAGTCAGCTAAGTTGTAAACGACGTTAAGTGAGTCAGCGTCTACACCACCAGTTAAGTAACCAAATACATAACCTAATGGGTAAATTGCCCAACCTACTGTTACGATCATTCTCATTGCTCCGAATGCAGTTACAAGAGATTTGTTACCACTCTTCGATGCAGCTTTACCAGCTTCACCTGAGAATACTTCATAAAGAATGTATACCCAACCTGCCATTCCGATGATGAAACCTAGTGTAGCATTAATATATCCTGCTTCACCTAAGTATCCACCGATTAGCATTACTAATGAACCAATTAACAATCTCCAGAACATTCCAGAGTTTGCTTTACCAATAGCTGCTAGAATTAAATAGAATTCTACCATCTGTAATGGCACAGTGATTAACCAGTCAATGTATCTGTAAACAGTTGGCGAGTCTCCAGTACT
>CACJGD010000050.1 GCA_902592935.1 uncultured Pelagibacteraceae bacterium
GATAGATTATTAGAATGCTCTACCGCTTTTTCACATAAGCCTGGTTATTTTCCATCGTCATTATATGTTGTTGGTTATTTATATGGAGCATCAGATGGTATGTATCAAAAATTATTTCCTCAAGTTGATGTGATTCATTTTATGGCAACTTATAATGCTAAGCTTTTAATGTATTATAATGAAAAACAAGCATTATCATTGTCTGAACATTTGGAGGAGCTAACTATGGGTTCTAACGAAGAATTTTCAAAAGGAATGAGTGATGGAGGTAGAGAGATATTTGCTTGGTTAAGTGAAAATAAGCACCCAGCTTCTTTAGAATTATATCTAAATGAAAATTCTAAAAACCTTAATTATAAAGCTTCAAAAAAATTTATTAATAACGATTATAAAAAAGTATCTGATATTTTAAAAGGATCATACGAAGACTATAAAAAAAATAAGAAAAAATGAGAAATGTATCTCCAGAAAATAATAAAATATTTTGGATGGCACCAATACTCGTTTTGGCTATTGGAACATTTCCTCTTCCAATAGGATATTATACATTATCCCGTTTAGTAGTTTGTGCTTCAGCAATAAATTTTGCCTATAATTTTTATAAAAAAAACAATCAAACAAACGTTTGGATTTTTGGTTTTATAGCAGTTTTATACAATCCAATTATTCCCGTTTATTTGTACGAAAAAATTATTTGGATAGTAGTTAATATAATAACTATTTATCTTTTTTATAAGAACAAAGATTTGAATTAAGTTATATTTCAAATCTATACACACTATAGGCACAATGGTATTATTTTTTTATGACTTTGTCTGAAAATTTTAAGAAAATCATTTTAGAAATTGAGAGAGAAATAAATACAATAGAATGGGCAGATGCAACTATTCAAAGTGTTTTATGGAGCCTTGAGGTCAACAAAGAGATTAAAGGTGATGATAAAAATTGGATGGTTAACGACTTAAGGCAAAATCTTAATAAAAAAGAAAAAGCATTAGCAACTCTTAATTATTTAAAACAAGAAAAACTCCAAAAAGAAATGAAGAGATTAAAAATGGAAGGCACACCTGACGAATATCTTGAAGTTTTAGAGAAAACCAAAAAAAGAGCAGGGGTGTATAATTTATGGAAGCAAAAAAAGGATAAAGAAACTTTAAGAGATATAAAAAAAAATCCTCATAAAATTATTAAATTAAAGACAGATGATGTGTTTGAGAGAAAAAATACTCAAATGTATAATAAAATTAATTATAAAGATTTAAATCCTAAACAGCAGGAAAATTATAATTTTCATAAAATAAGTGCTGTTCTTGCAGATTATGGTTTCACTACAATTAAACTTTATGATGATTGGAAAAACGCAGACTTCATTGCTCAACATAAAGATCAAAAAATCTTTTTAAAAGTTCAATTAAAAAGCAGATTTTCAATAGATAAAAAATATATGAATAAGGATATGTATATTTGTTTTCAGGTTAAAGATGGTGTTTATCTTTATCCTCACGATGAAGCAGTACAGTTTGTGCTAAATAATAGCAAAGTTGGTGAAACAAAAAGTTGGAAAAAAGAAGGTATATATAATTGGCCAACACTAACTAAAAAATATGAAGATTATTTAAAATCTTATAAATTAAAAAAATAATGAAAGAAGAAATTGAAAAATTGATGAATTCTCAGGCAACTTTAAAAGAAATACTTAAAGTTCATTTGAGAGAACCATTTGATCGCACAGAAATAGAAGTTTTAGCCAAAAATCATTTTGTAACTTTAAAAAAATATAACTGTCAGGTTTTATGGGATCAAAAAATTATTGATGAATTAAATAAAAAGAAAACAACTGAATATTTGAAAAAATGTGCTTCAGAAGGTTATTTAATAGTACAAATGCCTCAACTTGAAACAAGACTTCTATATCTTAAAGTTTTTGGGGGCAAAGGATTTCTTGGAAGAAAGAAAATTCATTATACTGTTCATCAACAATTTTTTGATGAAAAAAAATGGTCACCAGGTGGAAATTTTAAATTTTGGGCACAAACAGTGACTTCAATAAATAATATATTTAGACACGAAGGATTATTGCAAGGATCAGCTCTTTAGAAATTTTCTTTTAAATTTTCTAAAAATATATAAAGGTACAAAACCTAAAAGAATTATTTCTCCCAACATAACAAATCATAATATTAAATTATGTTTTAAATTTGAATTAACGACTACTTGATTGATACACAATCCATACACACTCTATACACACTCTATACACAATCAAAGCACACTA
>CACJGD010000051.1 GCA_902592935.1 uncultured Pelagibacteraceae bacterium
TAAATTAAAATTTTTAGAACCTTTATTAATCCTGCTTCTACCCCCCATAATCATATCATCAAATGATTTTGAGTTGCTTATTTCTTTAATTAATAAATTACAGATATTTTTTGAAACAACGTTGTCTCCAACTAAAACAGGAAAGTTACTTTTGATTTTTTTTAATTTATTTGTACTCAGCATTTAGCTGTACATACCTTCTTTCACTTTAATCATTTTATACATAAGATCATTTAAAGGTGTCTTAACACCATGTTTTTTACCTATTTTTGATACTGCACCACTAATAAAGTCTATTTCAGTTTTTCTCTTGTATTGAATGTCAAAAGCCATAGATGACTTGTTAGTTTGCATTGAATCTACAATTTTATTAAACATAAATAAGCATTCATCTTCAGACACATTTACACCATCAGCAAGTGCAACTTCTCTAGTTTCTAAAATTATTTCTTTACCCAAGTCTCGAGATACTTCGTTTGCTTTATTATTTATATATAAATCAGTATGATGAAGATCAAAAATTGCAGATAATGGTCCAATTGCTGTTAATGCAAAAAGCTTCATCCATTTTCTTTTCTTTACATCTTCTGCAGCAATCATTTCAAGATTATGTGCTGTAAAAGTATCAGCTATTTCTTTAATTCTATCAGTAACTCCTCCCTCGTACTCACCAATCCAAGATGGTAACGAGCCATGATTCATTATATGACCTGGTCCTAAAATGTTTGAAGCTTGAGTAGTTGTACCACCAATTACTTTTTCATTACCAACAATACCTTGGATAATTGCTTCATGACCAATACCATTTTGAAAAGACATGAACATTGTTTTGTCTGCTATGATATTTTTAATACTATTTAATGCTGGTTCTAAAGCTGTAGCTTTACACATAACTATTACAGCATCTACTTTATCCAAAGAAGATGGATCTGAGGTAGCTTTAACTTTAATTATACGATCACCACCATGTCCATCCATTTTCAAACCATCTTTATTAATTGCATCTACATGTTCTTTCCAAACATCAATTAAAATTACATTTAAACCTTTTTCAGCAAGTAAACCGCCAAACAAGCAACCCATTGCTCCTGCACCAAGAACAGCTACTTTCAAATCTTTATTAATCATCGTTACCTTATTTAAAATTATTTATGTATAGAAATTATATATATTATCTATAGACATTATGCAAAATAAATTATAGCTTATTAATTTCATGCAATTAAATATAGAAAAAGGAACTTTTAAAGATTATCCATTAGAAGATATTTCAGATGCGTTAAGAAAAGGATTGTCTGAAAATTTCAAAACCGTTGAAGTAGAGGTAGTAGATTGCCCTAATCTTAGAGATTGGGATTGTCCATCAGAAGGAATAAGTGGAAATCAAAAAATAATAGATGTTGGTGGAGAGCCTTATATGCATGATCCAAAATTTATTGGTGCAGAATTTGACTATGAAGAAATATCTAAAATGATTGATTCTGAAAAATCTTATGCTTTAGGAGCTGGATCAGGTGCAATGTCATGTTTAGATGGACATTGTGGAGAATTAGTAATTAATGAAAACTTAATAACTGACGAGTCTAAATCAATAATAGCAAGAGTAAGTCCAGATAAAAAATGTATTGTTGAAAAGTATTCTGCCAAAAAACATGGCGGACTTGGAAATATTTATTACACAGATGGTAAACAGGGAAAAGTTATTAAAATAAAAATCAAAGGTAGAAATGGAGAACAAGGTTCTTTGCCTCAAGCAATGAGGTCTTCTTTATCAAAAAATTTAAAAATTAAAGATAATGAACATTTGTCTCTTGCTGGCGTATTTAGAGTATTAAATGGAAAAATAAGATCGCATGTGCAACCTGATTATAAGGATATTAAATACGAGTATTACGATCCAAAACAAATGAAATGTGTAAAAGATTTTCTTCAATTTTATGAACCAGTTGGACCAAAATTACAATGTTATACTATTCTTTGGACTGGTGATCCTACTGGAGGAGAATTAAATCTAAGAGAGTCTGGTGAACATACTCATTTTCATTCTTACGAACATTACAAAGATGCAGGACATTATCATTTTGACGTCACACCCGAAGAAATAGAATATGAAGGTTATTTTAATACAGCAACAGAAGTACATAGAGTTAATAACATTTATAAAGAGCTATTAAGTAAAAATAGTATTGAA
>CACJGD010000052.1 GCA_902592935.1 uncultured Pelagibacteraceae bacterium
GATCCAACAGATATTGCGGTTACGGCTGCAGGAGGTTTGGTTGGTGAGGTAATTCAAGTTTGGAGACCAAGAGAACTCAATACTCATGAAACAGAATGGGGTTTTAGTTGTATGAGTTATGAAATATCTGGAGCTTTAGGAATTAAAATGGCAAATCCAGATAAAGAAGTAATTTCTTTTGTAGGAGATGGATCTTATTTATTAAATAATACTGATATTTATTCTTCAGTAATCACAAAAAATAAATTGATTATAATTGTTTGTGATAACGGAGGTTTTGCAGTTATTAATAGATTGCAATTATTCAAAGGTGGTAAGGAGTACAACAACTTATTAAAGAGTTCTAATACACCTGGCTTAGTTGATGTAGATTTTGCAAAACATGCAGAAAGTATGGGTGCAAAATCTGAACACGTTACCTCAATATCAGATCTTGAGGCTGCATTTAAAAGAGCAAAAGCATCTGATGTGACTTATGTTATTTCAATTAAAACTCATGCATATAAATGGGTTGAAGGCTCATCTTTTTGGGATAGTCCAACTTTAGAAATTCCAACCACCAAGGAAAATGAAGAAGCTTTAAAACTTTATAAAGAAGGAAAAGGTAAACAAAGACAAGGTATTTAGCCCTTTATGAACAAAGTATTTAAAGTAGGTCTAATAGGCTGTGGGCATATTTCAGAAACTTATTTTAGAGCTCAAGAGTATTTCAATAATATTAGGATTATTAAATGTGCTGATATCAACATGGAAACAGCAAAAAAGTGTGCAATCCATTATAATATTGAAGCAGTAACTGTTGAAGAACTTTTAAAAGATAAAGAGATTGAAATAATACTAAACCTTACAATTCCTAGAGCACATTTTGAAGTTTCAAAAATGGTCTTAGAAAATGGTAAGCATTCTTATGCCGAGAAACCTATGGCTGTTAATTTTGAAGATGGGAAAAAATTAGTTGAGATCGCTAAAGAAAGAAATCTTTATATTGGAAATGCACCTGATACTTTTTTGGGTGGAGGTATCCAAAAAACTAGGGAGCTAATTGATAATGGAGTGATTGGTGAAATAAAATTAGGTAATGCAATTTTTGCTTTCCCAGGAGTTCAATCATATCACCCTAATCCAGAACCTTGGTTTGCTGAAAATGAAGGTGGCCCTGTAATAGATATGGGACCATATTATCTTACAGCATTAGTAAATCTAATTGGTCCAGCAAAACAAGTCCAAGGAAGATGTACAAAAGTTTTTGAAGAAAGAGAAATTGGAATAGGTCCAAAAAAAGATCAAAAATTTAAAGTAGAAACTCCAACGACTTATCTTGCAACTATACAATTTGAAAATGATTGTATCATACAGATAACTTTATCTTTTGATGTGGTTGCTCATCAAAGAAACCATATAGAGCTTTATGGTAATAAAGGATCAATTATTGTTCCTGACCCAAATATGTTTGGAGGATCTGCTTTTGTTTCAGTAACGGCTGGCGGTAATTGGGGTGAACATAAAACAGATATGATGCCTTTAGGAAGAATTAATATTAAAAGTCAAAGCTCAAGAGCAAACGAATCTCCAACAAATGCAAATTATAGAGGAGCTGGTCTGTCAGAGATGGCTTATGCAATTGAAAATAATTTAGAACATAGATGTAATGGAGAGCTTTCTTTGCATGTTTTAGATATCATAGACTCAACAATGAGAGCGTCTCAAACAGGTATTCCGCAAGAAATAAAGACAACTTGCAAGAAACCAAAACCTTTTACTTTAGAAGAAATAAAAAAAATATTAAATTAATTATAAATTCTTATTTAAATGAAAGTTGAATATTTTGATTTAAAAGATAAACGCGCATTAGTTTCAGGTGGAGCATCTGGTATTGGCGCATCAATTGTCGAACACCTTTGTGAACAAGGTGTTGAGGTTTATTTTTTTGATATAGATAAAAAAGGAGCTGAAAAATTAATTTCAAAAATTAAAAAGAAAAAACAAAAAATACCTACTTTTCAATTCTGTAATATTAAAAATATAAAAAAATACAAAACTCTAATTCAGAACATTATTAAAAAGAAGGGAACAATTG